>NCFZ01000008.1 GCA_002281415.1 Burkholderiales bacterium 28-67-8
CTCGGTCATCATGTACGGACCGGTGCCCACCGGCCAGCGGTCGAGCGACAGTCCGTGAAACACCATGCCCGGCTGCGCGTAGAAGGCGTCGGCTTCCCAGGGCACGGGCGACAGGAACGTCATCGCCATCCAGTAGTTCCATTGCGGGTACTTGCCCTTGATGCGGATGCGCAACAGGTGTTTCTCGGGGGCACTGGCCCCGGCCAGCGGCCAGCGCCTGAAATCCAGAAAAGGCTTGTCGAGCGACGCCGGGCTCAGACCCGCGCGCAGCTTGGCGTCCTCGGCCTTGACCAGCTCACCGTACTCCTTCAGTCCAACCACGTACTCGGCAAAGATGCCGAAGATCGGCGTCGTGATGCGCGTGGTGGCGTGGCGCTTGATGGCGTAGACGTAGTCGTCGGCCACCAGTTCGCGCGTGCCCTGATGCTCGAAGTCCCACGGCGAGCGGCGATCGCCGAGCTCGCCCGGCTTCATCGAGTGGTAGCGGTGGCGGCCTTGCTCATCGAGCGCAAACGCCGGATGCGGCTGGTAGCGGATGCCCGGCTTGATGGGCACGTCATACACGCTCTCGGCGATGTCGGCCGCGGGCGCATCGGCGGGCAAGGGCCGGCCAGCCTTGTCGAGGTAGCGCGGCTGAGCCACCGCTTGCGCAGCCTTGGGCACCAGCTCGAACGGGCGCTTGAGGTAGTGGTAGCCGTAAGGCGGCTCGTAGATCTGGTAGGTGTAGGACGCCTCGTTGCTCCAGTACGAAGCGGTCGGATCGAGGTGTCGCGGCGAGCTGCCCGACACCGCCGAATACAGCGTGTTGGCAGCGCCCGCGCCCTCGGGCTGCGGGTTGTTGTTGCAGCCCGCCAGCAGCACGCCCAGCACGCCCAGCACGCCGGCGACCAGCCACCGCACCCCAGGCCACGCACGTGGCGCTGCGCTGGCATGACGGCTGGCGCGGTGCTCCATCACCAGCCCAGCAGCGCGTCGCGGCCTTGCACCAGCAGCTCGACGCGCGCGCCCACCGGCATCGTCACCTTGGTGGGCACGTGGCCGAACGGCAAGCCCGTGAGGATGGGCGTTTTCGTGACGCTGCGCAGGTGCGCCACCATGGACTTGAGCGTGTAGCCGCGGTCCAGGGGCGACTTGCGAAAGTCGCTGAAGGCGCCCAGCACCACCGCCTTTTGCGCATCGAGCACGCCGGCCTGATGCAGCTGCAGCAAGCTGCGCTCGATGCGGTACGGGTGCTCGTTGACGTCTTCGAGAAACAGCACGCCGCCGCGGGTGACCGACGCACGGGGCCAGTGCGGCGTGCCCAGCAGCGAATTGACCATGCACAGGTTGCCGCCCCACAGCGTGCCGCGCACCGCCAGGCCGTCAAAGCCCGGCTCGGTGCGAAAACCCACCGCCTCGAGCGATCCGTCCATCGCCTCGACGAAGCACGGCTCGGTGATGTCGTCGACCTCGGCGCCGCCAAAGTCACCGCACGCGAGCGGCCCGGCCCAGGTGATGGCGCCCTCGCCCTTCACGTGAGCCAGCACACCGAGCTGCAGCGCGGTGAAGTCGCTGTGGCCGACCCAGCGCGTGCCGCTCTCGACGCTGCGCCCGATCAGCGCCCAGTCGATGCGGTCGAGCAAGCGCGTGAGGCCGTAGCCGCCGCGCGTGGCCATCGCGATGCCGGGTGCCGCCTGCGCCACGCGGTGCAAGGCGGCCAGCCGCGTGTCGTCGTCACCGGCAAAGCGCTGGTGCTTGGCCAGCGCCGAGGCGTCGATGCTCACGTCGAAACCCAGCGTGCCCAGCCGCCGGGCCGCGCGGCGCAGCACCGGGGCCTGCGCGACCACGCCCGAGGCGCTGTAGAGGTGGAGTGCGGTCATGGGGTGGTCAGAGGTGGTCAGGCGGTGTCAGCAGCTCGATGGCCTCGCCGGCCGGAATGTCGGTCGGGCGCAGCCCCATCGTCGCGTCGATCTCGAGCGCCAGGCCCTCGCGCCGCTGGCGGTACTGCTGGCGGCGCTCGGCAAAGAAGTCGCGCAGCACCTGGGAGCAATCATCGGCCAGCAAGCCGCCATGCAAATGCGTGTGATGGTTGAGCTGCGGTTGCGCGAACAGGTCGACCACCGAGCCGGCCGCGCCGGTCTTGGGGTCGAGCGCGCCGAACACCACCCGCTTGAAGCGCGCGTGCATCAGCGCCATCGCGCACATCGCGCACGGCTCGAGCGTGACGAACAGCTCGCACTCGGGCAGCCGGTAGTTGCCCAGCAGCGTGGCCGCGTGGCGCAGCGCCACGATCTCGGCGTGCGCGGTCGGGTCGTGCTCGGTGATCGGCCGGTTGTAGCCGGTGGCGATCACCTGCCCGGCCCGCAGGATCACCGCGCCCACCGGCACCTCGCCCACCAGCCAGGCGTTGTGCGCCTGGTCGAGCGCGATGCGCATGGCGGCTTCGTCCTGAGGTGAAAACGCTGATGTCATGGGCGGGATCAGTACCAGGCGATGTTCATCGCCGCCAGCACGCGCGGCGAGCGCGGGCGACGCTCGGCCGGATTCTTGTCGATCGGCCAGGCCGCCGTCACGCGGGTGGTGACACGGCTGCTGAAGTCAACGATGAACCCCGCGCCGGCGCTGGTCAGGTAGTCGTCGTGGGTGATGCTCTTGCCCGGCCGGTACGGCAGCGCAGCGCCATGGTCGAAGAAGCTCAGCACCTGAACCACCGGGCGCAGTCCGGCAGGCGTGTCGGGCGGCGGCGCATAGGCCACCGCGCGCAACTCGGCGCTGAGCGCGTAGCCGCTGCGGCCGGACAGCAAGCCTTCAGAGAACCCCCTGACGGTGGAGGTGCCACCGACCTGGAACTGCTCGCCTGACGGCAGCACCCGGTCGAACGAATACTGCACGCCGGCCCGGGTGAGCAGCTGCACGCGCGGCGACAGGCGGTCGATGCGCGAGGCGTTGGCGCGGTAGTAGGCGAACTGATCGTCGCCGCCCAGCACCTTGGCGCCGACGTTCACGCTGTTGTCGAGCGTCCAGGCCACCGTGTCACCGTGCGACTCGGCGCTCACGCCCAGCGAGAACACCTTCAGTTCGCGCTCCGGCACGGCGTTCCCTTTGAGCAGGTTGACGGAGTTCCTCGACGACAGGCTGACGTAGCCCGCCCACTGCTCGTTGAGGCTCACGGCGAAGGGCTGCGTGAGCCCCACGGCCACCTCGCGTGAGCGGCCCGTGATGCCCAGCGGCGCAAACTGTCCGTTGAGCACATCGAGGTGGCCGTGCGCGACGAGCACGTCCAGGCGCAGATCGTCGCGATTCACCGGCACAGAGTACTTCGCGCCATAGGTTTCCGACCCCTTGGTGAACGCAGCCATCAATTGCAAGGTGTCGTCGCGGCCGAGCAGGCCGCTGCCGCGATAGATCAGGCCGCCGCGGGCTTCGCCCACGGAATCGCTGCCGGCGTTGTCCACAAAGCTCGTGAGGCTGCAACGCTTCGCGGGCTGCACATCGATGGCGACATCGCTTTGACCCGCCGCGTTGCCAGCGCTCACCGTGGCACTCAGCTGCGGCTCGTGCAAGGCGTTGAAGCGGATGAGGTCTTGCTCGAGCTGTTCGAGCGAAAGCAGCTCGCCCGGGGTCTGGTGCAAGCGCTCAAGCACGAAGCCCGGGATCACGCGCCCATCACCCGTCACGCGGATGCCGCCGACACGCGTGCCCGTTGCGGGCCGGGCCGCCGGGACTTCCGGCCCGCCCAGCGTGTCAGCAGCTGCCGGCAGCGTGATCAACGGTTGGGCGGCGTTCGGACGGGCCAGTTGCTGTTCACGCAGGTAGCGCTCGAACCGGTCTCGATACAAGCGCAGGTGCCTGGCCGCAGTGTCCATGTCCGACAGCATCTGCGCCCTCGCCTGCGCCTGAAGTTGCGCCGGCGTCAGGGCCTGGGACGTTCCCATGAGGCACAGGCCGATCAGCAACGCACACAACAGCTTGTTCATCGCGCAAGGGTCTGGGAAAAGGCGCACCGGGAGGGTGTGGGCCGGAACAGCGCCGATTGTCAGTGATGTGCACCCCGGCAGCCGTGGCAGAGGCCATCGCCGGGCCAGCCTTGCACGCCATAAACTCCGCCCGGCCGCAGCCGGTGCAAGCTGGCCGGCTCACCGCGCCTCTTGCGCTCCGATTTCCCGACCCGATGGATGGAGACCCCCTGATGAAGAAGATCCTCGCCGTGCTGTGCGTGCTGGCCCTGGCCCTTGCGGGTTGCTCCAAGAAGGACGAATCCGGCAGTGCGGCGCCGGCCGCTCAAGGCGCCGCCGGCAAGGTGATCAAGGTGGCGGTGTCGCCGACCTCGCCGCCGATGGTGTTCGAGGACAGCGGCAAGACCGTGGGTGCCGACATGGACATCTTCGAGGGCTATTGCAAGGCGCGCGGCTGCACGCTGCAGATCACGCCGTACGACTGGCAAGGCATGCTCGGCGCGGTGTCGAGCGGCCAGGCCGACGTGGCGTTTTCGGGCATCAGCATCACCGACAAGCGCAAGGAGGCGATGGACTTCTCGCAGCCCTACTACGACAACGCCTGGCACCTGGTCAGCCTGACCAGCCGCAACATCAAGATCACCGATCACCGACCTGCAAAACGGCAACCTCGACCTGGCCTTCATCGAAGAGCCGGTGCTGGCGAACTTCAAATACAAGAAGAACCTGCCCATCGAAAGCAGCTACTCGTTCACCGGCTTCGACAAGCTGGGCTTCGCCTTTGCCAAGGGCTCGGCCATGCGCGACGACTTTGACAAGTACCTCGTCGAGCTGGGCCCCGACAAGATCAAGGCCATCCTCGACAAGTGGATGAAGTGACCCCGCAGCGCTGCTGACCACCGGTCCCCACGTCATGGACTTTGCGGCCATCGTTGCGCAGCTCGCGCAAGGCGTGGCGTACACCGTGGCGGTGACGCTCAGCTGCGCGGCCACCGGCCTGATCACCGGGCTGCTGGTGGCCGGCCTGTGGCGCCTGAACGTGCCGTGGCTGCGCTGGCTGCTCGATGCGTACACCTTCGTGCTGCGCGGGGTGCCGGTGCTGGTGCTGCTGTTCCTGGTGTACTTCGGGCTGCCCGGCCTGGGCCTGAAGGTGTCGCCGCTGCTGGCCATGGTGCTCAGCCTCGGGCTGATGTCGGGCGCCTATCTGGCCGAGGTGTTTCGCGGCGCGCTCGATTCGGTCGACGAGGCCGAGATCGTGGCCGCCGAGGCCATGGGGTTCAGCCGGCTGCAGATCATGGTGTCGATCGAGTTCCCGCAGATGCTGCGTCTGGCGGTGCCAGGCATGGTCAACCAGTTCACGGTGGTGCTGAAGTACTCGCCGTTCGCCTACACCGTGGGCATCCCCGAAATCACCAAGCAGGCGATGGCGCTGGCCGCCACCACGATGCGCGGCATCGAGATCTACCTCGCGGTGGGGCTGCTGTACTTCGCGATCTACCGCGTGTTGCTGATCGGTGTGCACCTGATCGAGCGGCGTTATCGCGTGCCCGGCCTCAGCGCGCAGTGATGCGCGTGTCGCAACCCATTTCAAGGACAACCCCGTGGCGCTGATCGAGTTGCAAGGCGTGGTCAAGCGCTACGACGAGCGGGCCGTGCTCGCCGGCGTCAACCTGGCGATCAACGAAGGCGACGTCAAGGTCGTGATGGGCCCGTCAGGCTGCGGCAAGTCCACGCTGCTGCGCTGCATCAACCGGCTGGTCGAGCCCACCGCAGGGTCGATCCGCTTCCGGGGTCAGGAAATCACCGGCCCCGGCGTCGACGTGCGCGCGCTGCGCCAGGGCATCGGCTTCGTCTTCCAGCAGTTCGCGCTGTACCGCCACCTGAGCGTGCTCGACAACGTGACGCTGGCCTTGCGCAAGCTGCGCGGCCTGAGCCGCGCCGAGGCCGATGCGCGTGCGATGCACGAGCTCGATCGCCTCGGTCTGGCCGCCCAGCGCGACCAGTTCCCGGCGCAGATTTCCGGCGGCCAAAAGCAGCGCGTGGCGCTGGCGCGCGCGCTGGCCATGGACCCGGCGGTGGTGTTTTTCGACGAGCCCACATCAGCGCTCGACCCGCTGATGTCGCGCGAGGTGGCCGCGCTGATCAACACGCTGTTTCGCGACAAGGTCACGGTGCTGTGCGTCACCCACGACCTGGCGCTGGCGCAGGAAATCTCCGACCGCGTGGTGTTTCTCGATCAGGGCGTGGTGCGCGCCGAAGACACCGTCGAGCAGCTGTCGCGCCACCACGACGACGCCCGGGTGCGCGAGTTCTTCCGCCGCGAAGGGCCTGCGCCGTGAGCGAGTGGTCGTCGTTCAGCCGCGACCTGATCGAGCAGTGGCCGCTGATCGCCAGCGGCCTGGGCCAGACACTGCTGCTCGCGGTACTGATGAGCATCACCGGGTTGCTCGGCGGCATCGTGGTGCTGTACCTCACGCTCAGCCCGAACGCCCTGGTGCGCCGGCTCACGCAGGGCTACATCTCGTTTTTCATCGGCATGCCGCTGATCGTGCTGCTGTTCCTCATGTACTACGGGCTGCCGCAGTGGGGCGTGAAGATCTCGCCGTTCATGGTGGCGTGGCTGGGCTTCACCTTCAATGTGGCGGCCTACAACGCGGCGTATCTCAGCACCGCGTGCAACGGGCTCGATCAGGCCGAACTCGATGCCGCACGCGCGCAGGGCTTCAGCCACGCGCAGGTGTTCAGGCTGATCGTCTTGCCGCAGGTGCTGCGCCTGTCGGTGCCGGCGCTGGCCAACCAGGTGATCCTCAACCTGAAGGACACCTCGGTGGCGTTCCTGATCCAGTACACCGAGTTCTTCGCGCGGGTGCAGGAACTCGCGTCGACCAACTTCCAGTTCTTCAAGGCCTATGCGTTTGCCGCGCTGGTCTATCTGGCGCTGGTGTCGGTCATCGTGATCGCCGCGCGTGCGCTGGAAAAGCGCGTGATCATCCCGGGCGTGCACCGCTAGCCGCGGCGCGTCCCATCGCATCCAGCCCCCTTGCCACGGAGCCCCGACATGACGCCCTCCCCCTTGATCGTCGCCCTTGAAGACCGCCCGCGTGCGCTCGACATCGCCGGCTTCGCCATCACCGTGCTGGCCTCGAGCGAGCAGACCGGCGGCTACGAGATCTTTCACATGTCCGGCCCTGAAGGCACCGGCCCGGGGCCGCACTTTCATCCGTGGGACGAGTCGTTTCTCATCCTCAGCGGCAGCCTGGCGTGCGGCGTGGGTGACACCGAAACACTGGCGCTGCCCGGCACGCTGGTGCATGTGCCCGGCGGCTCGGTGCACTGGTTCAAGTTCGGCAAGGACGGCGGCGTGATGATGTCCATGACCTCGCTGGGCAACGCCTCGAAGATGTTCACCGACTTCGACCGCGAAGGCTCGTGGGACAACCCCGACCGCGCCAAGCTCATCGCCCTGGCCGCGAAGCACGGGCAGGTGGTGGTGCCACCCGAGGCCGGCTGAGGCCCCCACAGCCTGCCATCAGGCATGGCAGGCAAGCGTCACGAAGGCGTCATGCGCGGACCCTACATTTCCATGCTCATGGAAACATTAAATTGACCGCGCAATGACCACAGAACCTCACCAGACACCCTCCCCGCCCGCCCCCATGAGCGTCTTCGAGCGCTACCTCACCGTGTGGGTGTTTCTTTGCATCGTGGTGGGCATCGCGCTGGGCCAGCTGCTGCCCGGTCCGTTCCAGGCCGTCGGGCGCATGGAGGTGGCCAAGGTCAACCTGCCGGTCGGGCTGCTGATCTGGGTGATGGTCATTCCGATGCTGCTGCGCGTGGACTTCGGCGCGCTCGGCCAGGTCAAGCGCCACTGGCGCGGCATTGGCGTGACGCTGTTCGTCAACTGGGCGGTCAAGCCGTTTTCGATGGCGCTGCTGGGCTGGCTGTTCGTGCGCCATGTGTTCGCGCCCTACCTGCCCGCCGGCCAGGCCGACAGCTACATCGCCGGGTTGATCCTGCTGGCCGCCGCGCCGTGCACGGCGATGGTGTTCGTGTGGAGCCGGCTCACTGGCGGGCACCCGCTGTTCACGCTGTCGCAGGTGGCGCTCAACGACGCGATCATGGTGTTCGCCTTCGCGCCCATCGTGGCGCTGCTGCTCGGGCTGTCGTCGATCGTCGTGCCGTGGGCCACGCTGATCACCTCGGTGGTGCTGTACATCGTGATCCCGGTGGTGCTCGCGCAGTGGTGGCGCCAGTCGCTGCTGCGCCGTGGCGAGGGTGCGCTCGACGCCACGCTGGCGCGCATCGGCCCGTGGTCGATCACCGCGCTGCTGGCCACGCTGGTGCTGCTGTTCGCCTTTCAGGGCCAGGCGATCATCGAGCAGCCGCTGGTCATCGCGATGCTGGCCGTGCCCATCCTGATCCAGGTGCTGTTCAACTCGGGCCTGGCCTACTGGCTGAACCGGCGCCTGGGCGAGTCGCACAACGTGGCGTGCCCGTCGGCGCTGATCGGTGCGAGCAACTTCTTCGAACTGGCCGTGGCCGCGGCGATCAGCCTGTTCGGCTTCGAATCCGGCGCAGCGCTGGCCACCGTGGTCGGCGTGCTGATCGAAGTGCCGGTGATGCTGCTGGTGGTCAAGGTGGTCAACAACTCGAAGGACTGGTACGAACGTGGATGAACCGCTGACGCCTGATCTGCCCAACCTCGACGCCGCGCTGTTCAATCGCCCCAGCCGTGCGCAACTGGCCGGCGCTGCGCGCTCGACCCATGCACCGCGCTTCTTGCTGCTTTATGGATCGCTGCGCGAGCGCTCTTACAGCAAGCTGCTCACGCTCGAGGCCGCACGGCTGCTCACGGCGATGGGCGGCGAAGTGCGCGTGTTCGACCCGGCCGGCTTGCCCCTGCCCGACGGCGCGCCCGACACCCATCCCAAGGTGCAGGAGTTGCGTGAAGCCGCCGCCTGGGCCGAAGGCATGGTGTGGACCTCGCCCGAGCGCCACGGCGCGATGACCGGCGTGATGAAGTCGCAGATCGACTGGATACCGCTCAGCGTGGGCGCGGTGCGCCCCACGCAGGGCAAGACGCTGGCGGTGATGGAGGTATCGGGCGGCTCGCAGTCGTTCAACGCGGTCAACCAGATGCGCATCCTCGGGCGCTGGATGCGCATGATCACCATCCCCAACCAGTCGTCAGTCGCCAAGGCCTTCACGGAGTTCGACGAGGCCGGCCGCATGAAGCCCTCGCCCTACTACGAGCGGCTGGTCGACGTGATGGAAGAGCTGATGAAGTTCACCTGGCTCACGCGCGACGTGGCGCCCTACCTCGTCGACCGCTACAGCGAACGGCGCGAGAGCGCGGACGAACTGTCCAAACGGGTCAATCAGCGCGCGACCTGAGCGCAACGGTCGGCACGGCGGCAGCGGCCCCCCGGCCGGGCGTGGTTTGACCCAGCGCAAGCCGCCGTGCTGCCGTTCGCCCAGACTGCATGCGGATGCGCGTGGGCCGTTCCACGACCCTGATCGCAAGGCCATCCCGATGCAACCCAAGCCACCCCGAGGCGCCATCGGCTTTCTGAGCCAGCCCACGCGGCATCTGTTTTTCACCGGCAAGGGCGGCGTGGGCAAGACGTCGCTGTCGAGCGCGGCGGCGCTGGCGCTGGCCGATGCCGGCAGACGCGTGCTGCTGGTGAGCACCGATGCGGCATCGAACCTCGACGAGATGCTGGGCATCGAGCTGCGCAACACCGCCACGCCGGTGCCCGGCGTGCCGGGGCTGTCGGTGCTCAACATCGATCCCGACAACGCGGCCGAGTCGTACCGGCTGCGCGTGCTCGCGCAAATGGCCGCCGACGCCTCCGACACCGACCGCTCAACGGTGCGCGAGCAGCTCTCGGGCGCGTGCACGACGGAGATCGCGTCGTTCGATGAATTCGCCTCGCTGCTGTCGGACGACGCTGGCGGCTACGACCACATCGTGTTCGACACCGCACCCACCGGCCACACGCTGCGCTTGCTCAGCCTGCCCAAGGCGTGGAGCGGTTTTCTTGAGGGCAACGACCGGGGTGCCTCGTGTCTCGGCCCGCACTCGGGCCTGAAGATGCAGGAGGTGCGCTTCAAGGCGGCGCTCGAAGCGCTGAGCGACCCGGCGCAAACCACCGTGATCCTGGTCACCCGGCCCGACAAGGGCGCCATCGCCGAGGCCGCGCGCACCGCCGAGGAGTTGCACGAACTCGGACTGAACAACCAGCGCCTGGCCATCAACGGCGTGTTCCACGCCAGCGACCGCACCGACGTGGTGGCTTGCGCCATCGAGGCGCTGGGGCAGCTGGCGATTGACGAGATGCCGCCCTCCCTGCGCGCGCTGCCGCAAGACCGCGTGCCGCTGCGCGCGTTCGACACCGTCGGCCTGCCGGCGCTGCGTGCGCTGCTGAGCACTGCCGTGCAGCCCATCGCCCCCGCCCCAACCGAATCGGTTGAAGCCACGCCCACCATGCCTGGCCTGGACGCCCTCGCCGATGAGCTGGCCGGCGCGCAGCACGGTCTGATCATGGTCATGGGCAAGGGCGGCGTGGGCAAGACCACGGTGGCCGCCGCGCTGGCGCTCGGGCTCATTCAGCGCGGCAAGACCGTGCACCTGAGCACCACCGATCCGGCCGCCCACCTGGCCGGCACGCTGGCTGGCGAAGTGGCCGGCCTGCACGTGAGCCGCATCGACCCGAAGGTCGAGACCGAGCGCTACATCGACAAGATCATGGCGGCCAAGTCACCGGGCCTGAACGCCCAGGAGCGCGCGCTGCTGCTCGAAGACCTGCGCTCGCCGTGCACCGAGGAAGTCGCCGTCTTCCATGCGTTTTCGCGCATCGTGAGCGAAGCGCGCAGCGCCTTCGTGGTGCTCGACACCGCCCCCACCGGCCACTCGCTGCTGCTGATGGACGCCACGGGCGCCTACCACCGGCAAATGCTGCGCGAGTTCGAGGGCCACGGCAACACGCGCATCGTCACCCCGCTGATGCGCCTGCAAGACGCCGAGTACACCCGCATCGTCCTGGTGACGCTGCCCGAGGTCACGCCGGTGTCGCAAGCCGCCGCGCTGCAAGAAGACCTGCGCCGCGCGCACATCGAGCCCTACGCCTGGGTGATCAACAAAAGCGTGCTGGCCGCCGGCACCCGTGACCGCCTGCTCGCCGCCCGCCTGGCCGGCGAACGCAAGCAGATCGAGCGCATCGGCGCCGGCCTCGCCCAACGCGTGTTCACCCTGCCCTGGCTGGTGCGCGCACCCATCGGATTTGAGGCGCTGTCGGCGCTGGTGAGGGCGCCCGAGTCGACGGTCGCTCCCGCTGCGATCCAGGCGGAAGCTGCGGGCCCCGGCCACAGCACCCCGTGAAACTGCGCTTGGTGCAGCCTGCGACCCTTGCCTTGATCTGCCTCACAGCGCACCGCCTCGAACCCCGTGAAGATGGCTGCTTCAACATCAAGGGGAACACCATGCTTCAAAACGTCGGTACCGTCGATCGTGTCATTCGCATTGCCGCTGGTGTGGGCCTGATCGCCGCCACCGTGGCCGGCGCCATCGGGCCTTGGGGCTGGATCGGTGTGGTGCCTCTGGCCACGGGCGTGTTTCGCTTCTGTCCGGCCTACCTGCCGTTCGGCCTGAGCAGTTGCGGCCTCAAGGGCGGCAAGCGCTGATTCCTTGCGGTGTCTCGATCGCTCCATCAGGTGAGAAACCGGGTTTTCTTAATGCCCGGTTAATCTGAACCGCCCATCCTTCGTCCTCAGAGCCCGCCAATGCTTTCGGCGGCGCAGCAAGGAGAGTTGATGGTTTCGATGGTCATGCGCTCACGCGACGTCTCGCCCGATACCGATGGCGAGGCTGCCATGTCGGCAACTCCCCGGCTGTTCGTCCACTCGATCGACGATCCGCGCCGGCGCGAGGTCGAGTCCTTCATCCGGCGCGTGTACGCCGAGCGCTATGGCGCCGACGTGGTGGGCGTTGCCCACACGCTGGTGAGCCTGCGCGATGACGGCGGCATCGTGGCCGCGGCCGGCTACCGCAGCGCGGGCGACGGCCGGCTGTTCCTCGAAGGCTACCTGCGTGCGCCGATTGAAACGCTGCTGGCATCGCACGCCGAGTGCACGCCCGATCGCGAGCGCATCGTCGAAGTCGGGCACCTCGCCGCGTCGCGTGCCGGCGAAGGCCGCCGGTTGATCCTGCTGCTGGCTCGGCATCTGGCCGAGCAGCGTTTCGACTGGGTGGTCAGCACGCTCACATCCGAGTTGCGGCACCTGTTCGTGCGCATCGGCGTGGCCCCGCTGGCGCTGGGCGCGGCCGACCCCGCCACGCTGGGCCCGGGTTGCGGACGCTGGGGCACCTACTACGACCACCACCCGGTGGTGCTGGCCGGCCAGCTCCATCAGGCCTTGCAGCAACTCCTGAGGCGCCAACAGGCCACGGGGTTGGCGTGAGGGACTACACCGGCGAGGAACGACGCTGGAACGAGCACTCCGCTGACGTCGCCCTTGACGACGGCGTGCGCGGCTGGAGCCACGCCGAGCTGCGCGAGCAGGTGCGCACGCTCACCGCGGCGCTGCAAGCGCGCGGCACGCGGGTGCTGGCCACGCTGATGAACAACTCGCCCGCCTGGGTGGTGGCCGATCTGGCCGCTGCGCAAGCCGGTGTGGTGCACGTGCCGCTGCCGGTGTTCTTCACGCCGCAGCAGATCGGCCACGCGCTGGCCTCGGCGGGCGTGGACACCGTGCTGACCACGCCCGAGCTGGCTGCGCGCTGGGCACCCGCGCCGCAGCAACCGATCGAAGTCGCCGGCTGTACGCTGGCCTGGCTGGCGCTGCCGGCCACGCCGGTGGCGATGCCGGCCGACACCGCCAAGATCACCTACACGTCGGGCACCACCGGTGCGCCCAAGGGCGTGTGCCTGAGCGCACAGGCCATGCACCGCGTGGCCACTGGTCTGGTGCAGGCGATGGAGCCTTTGCAGGTGCGCCGCCATCTGTGCGCGCTGCCGTTTGCCGTGCTGCTGGAAAACGTCGCCGGCGTGATGGCCCCATTGGCCAGTGGCGCCACCTGCATCGTGCTGCCGCTCGAGCAGATCGGCCTGCTGGGCTCGTCGCGCTTCGATGCGCAGCGCTTTCAGGCGGCGGTGGTGAGGCACCAGCCGCACAGCGTGATCTTGCTGCCGCAGATGCTGCGCGCCTGGGTCGACCACCTGGCCAGCACCGGCCAGCTTGCGCCCGACAGCCTGAAGCTCGTCGCCGTGGGCGGTGCGGCCGTCGGCGAGCGCTTGCTGCTGGCCGCGCGCAGCCTGGGCATCCCGGCCTGCGAGGGCTATGGCCTGTCCGAGGGGTCTTCGGTGCAAACGCTCAACCTGCCCGGCGACGAGCGCATCGGCACCGCGGGGCGCGCCTTGCCGCATGCCCGACTGCGCGTGGCAGCCGATGGCGAGATCGAAGTCGCCGGCAGCCTGTTTGCGGGCTATCTGGGCGACACGGCCGCGGCACCCGAGTGGTGGCCCAGCGGTGACCTCGGCCACATCGACGCCGACGGCTACCTGCACATCCAGGGACGCAAGAAGCATGTGCTGATCACCTCATTCGGGCGCAACGTGTCGGCCGAATGGATCGAAGTCGCGCTGCACGATCAGGACGCCATCGCCCAGGCGGTGGTGTTCGGCGACGGACAGCCTGCGCTCAGCGCCGTGCTGTGGCCTGCGCGCGCCGACGCCACCGATGCGCAGTTGCAAGCAGGCGTCGATGCGGCCAACGCCACGCTGCCCGACTACGCACGCATCGGCCACTGGGTGCGCGCACGCGAAGCCTTCAGCGCCGAGTCGGGGCTGGCCACGGTCAACGGCCGGCCGCGCCGCGGCGCCATTCTGGAAATGCACGTCAGCGCCTTGCTGGCCACCGACGCCATGGCGTCGGATTGACGCCTTGATTCAACCGCCCAACCCAGGCCCATCACGATGAACTTTCACGCCCGACTTCTGCGCATGACCGCCCGCTCCCGAATGGGCTTGCTCAGCGCTCCGATCATTCAGGGCTGCCTGCGCGGCGAGGTTTCGCTGCCCAGCTACCTCGCGTTTCTGACCGAGGCTTATCACCACGTGCGCCACACCGTGCCGCTGCTCGACGCGTGCCGCGCCGCGCTGCCCGAGCGAAATGAGTGGATGCGCGAGGCGCTGACCGAATACATCGCGGAAGAGGCCGGCCATGACGAGTGGATCCTCGACGACATCCGCGCCTGTGGCGCCGACGCAGAGGCGGTGCGCCACGGCCAGCCGGGTGCAGCCACCGCGGCCATGGTCGACTACGCCTACAAGACCATCGAGCGTGGCAACCCGCTGGGGTTCTTCGGGATGGTGCTGGTGCTCGAGGGCACCAGCGTGTCGCTCGCGCTGATGGCCGCCGAGCAGATTCAAAAACCCCTCGGCCTGCCCGATTCGGCCTTCAGCTACCTGCGCTCGCACGGCACGCTCGATCAACAGCACACGGCCGACTTCGCCGTGCTGATGGACGCCATCGAAGACCGCGCCGACCGGGCGGCGATCGTGCTGGCGGCGCGCCACTTCTTCCGGCTCTACGGCGACGTGTTTCGCAGCCTGCCGATGCCGCATGTGAACGCGACGCAGCCGGCGCGCGCCACGGCGGAGTCGCTCGCATGAAGGCCGCTGACGCGCGCGTGCTGCTCACCGGTGCCACCGGTGGCATCGGCCAGGTGATGGCCGCCACCCTGCTGCAAGCCGGTGCTTCGGTGATGCTGGTGGGACGCGCCGAGGGGCGTCTGTCGGCCCTCAGCGATGACCTGATCAGCCGACTCAAGATCCCGGCCGACCGCCTCACTTGGCAGGCCGCCGATCTGCTCCAGACCGACAGCCTCACCGGCCTGGCCGACGCAGCCGCCGCCTGGGGCGCCAACGTGGTGGTGCACAACGCGGGCGTGCCCAGCTTCGGGCCGCTGGCCGCGGTCGATCCTGGCGAGATCGCCCGCGTGCTGCACACCAACCTGCTCGCCCCCATGCTGCTGACGCGCTCGCTGCTGCCGCACCTGCACCGCCAGAAGCGCGCGCAGGTGATCTGCGTGGGCTCGACGCTGGGCAGCATCGGCCTGCCCGGCTTCAGCGTCTATGGCGCGAGCAAGTTCGGCCTGCGCGGGTTTGCCGAGGCACTGCGCCGCGAACTGGCCGACACCGCGGTGCGCGTGCAGTACCTCGGCCCGCGCACCACCCACACCAGTTTCAACAGCCCCGAAGTCGAGGTCTACAACCGGGCCACCGGCACCGCGCACGACATGCCCGCCACCGTGGCCACCGCGCTGCTCGGCATGCTCGAGAGCGAATCGGCACAACGGTTTGTGGGCTTCCCCGAAAAGCTCGCCGCACGCATCAACGGATGTGCGCCCTCGCTGCTCGACAGTGCCTTCAACAAGCACCGCCAGGTCTTGTCGAAAGCGCTGGCCGCCTCCCTTTCCCCCACCACCGAACACGCCACCTCACGGAACTCAAAATGACTCCTATCGCCCAACCGACTTCTGTTGCCACGCCTGAGCTCAATCGCCGCCGAGTGCTGAGCGCGCTGGCCGCCGGCACGCTGGTGTGCGTGGCCGCCATGCTGCCCAACCGGGCCCACGCGGCCAGCGTCGAAGAAGCCGTCGCCGAGTTGCAGCACGACTGGGAGGTCATCAAGTACCAGACGGCCCCTGCTCAGCGCGAAGCGCGCTTCGAAGCCCTGTCCGACAAGGCGCACACGGTCAGCGCGAGCTTTCCCGGGCGTGCCGAGCCGCTGATCTGGGAGGGCATCATCGTCGCGTCGTGGGCCGGCGAAAAAGGCGGCCTCGGCGCGCTCAGCCTGGTCAAGAAGGCCAAGGCGCTGTATGAATCCGCGATCCAGATCGACGGCAGCGTGCTCGACGGCTCGGCCTACGCCAGCCTGGGCGTTCTCTACTACCGCGTGCCCGGCTGGCCGATCGGCTTTGGCGACAAGTCCAAGGCGCGCGAGCTGATCCAGAAGGCACTCACGCTCAACCCCAAGGGCATCGACCCCAACTTCTTCTATGGCGAACTGATGGTCGAAACCAAGCACCCCGACGAAGCCGTGACCTACCTCGAACGCGCGCTGCAAGCGCCACCGCGCCCCAGCCGTCAGATCGCCGACACAGGCCGGCGCGAGGAGATCCGCGTGCTGCTGGAGAAGATCAAGTCGCGCTGAGCGCGCGGCGCAGCACCACCTTCATGCCGCGGCCGTCGTCGCGCGCGCCGAAGTCCACCGCCAGCGCGTGGATGGCGGCGATGCGCTGCACGATCGACACGCCCAGGCCGCTGCCGAATTCGTTTTGACCGTCGCGCCGATGAAAGCGCTCGCCCAGACGGGCGAGCTGCTCGGCGCTCAGCGCTTCGCCGTCGTTGTCGACCTCGAGCCGGTCCTCGAAGAAGCGCAGCGTGACCAGCGTGCCTGACGGCGCGTAGCGAACCGCGTTGTCGAGCAGGTTGCGCAGCAGCACGGTGAGCAGGTTTTCGTCGCCGGTGAGTGGCATCGCCTCGCCTTGCTGCGGCCATTCGCACGACAGTTCGATGCCGCGCCGCTCGGCCACGGCCAGGCAGTCGCTCATCGCTTGCTCGACCATGTGGAGCCATTGCACCGACGTGGCGTGGGGCAGCGTCTGCGACGAGGGCAGCGTCGAGTCCAGCCGCGACAGCGCGAGCATCTGCGTGACCAGGCGATCGAGCCGGTCGAGACTCGTGCCCAGACGGGCCTCGGCCGGCACGCGCTCGGCGTCGCTGCCCGAGCGGCGCACCACGTCCCACTGCGCTCGCAGCGCGGCCAGCGGGGTGCGCAACTCGTGCGCGGCATCGGCCGTGAAACGCCGCTCGCGTTCCAGCGTGGCCTCGATGCGGCCGAACAGATCGTTCATGGCGCCGACCAGCGGCTTGAGTTCGGCGGGCGCCAGCGGCTCGGGGATGCGCTGCAGATCGCTCGCGTCGCGCCCCTGCAATTCAGACGTGAGCTGATGCACGGGCGCGAGGGCGCGGCGCACCGCCCAGGTCATGGCCAGCAGCAGCGCGGGCAGCACCAGCAGCCACGGCACGCTCTGGCTGGTGGTCAGGGCGCGCACCAGCTCGTCGCGTTCCTTCGTGCGCTGGCCGGCGGCCACCAGCCACGCCCCTGTGGTCGATTGCAGGTAATACACACGCCAGGGCTTGCCGTCCAGCGTCGAGTCGACGAAGCCCGCCGCACCGGCCAGCCGCGGCAACTGAACGCCTTCCCGGTCGTTCATCAGCAACTCGCCTTGCGCGTCCCACACCGCCAGCGCGAAGTCGCGCGAGTCGGCCTCGCCGTGCTCGGACGTGAGCTGCGGCGGCGGGTCCTCGAAGGACGGCGCCGGCCGGTTGGTGCGCAGCTCCGAACGCAGCGTGGATTGCACCTGTCGCGCCAGGCGGATCAGTTCGCCGTCGTAGATCTCGTTGACCTCGTAGCGCGTTTGCTTGACCGAGATGAACAGCGCAGCGCCCCACACCAGCGGCGCGCAGATCAGCAGATAGATCAGCAAGCGCCGCTGCAAGCTCATGGCGTCACCTGCGCAGAACCGAGCGCATAACCCACCCCGCGCACGGTGCGCACGATGGCCGGATCGATCTTGCGGCGCAGGTGATGCACGTGCACCTCGAGCGCGTTGCTGGCCGGGTCGCTGCCGCTCCAGTCGTAGAGCATTTGCTGCAGGTGCGTCTTGGACAGCACGCGCTGCGGGTGCTTGAGCAAGGCCTCGAGCAGCGCCATCTCTAGGCCGGTCAGCTCGACGCTCTGGCCCTTCCAGCGCACCATCTTCGTGGCCGGGTCGTACTCGAGCTCGCCGTGCTGCCACACCGCCTGCGCCCGCCCCGACGATCGCCGCAGCATCGCGCGCAACCGCGCGGCGAGTTCATCGATGCTGATCGGCTTGAGCAGGTAGTCGTCAGCGCCGGCATCGAGACCGGCGATGCGCTGCTCGATGCCGTCGCGCGCGGTCAGGATCAGCACCGGCAGGGTCAGCTGACGGGCGCGCCAGCGGGCCAGCCAGACCATGCCGTCGCCGCCGGGCAGGCCCAGATCGAGCACCACCGCATCGAAAGGCGCGCTCGCCAGCGCCGCGTCGGCCTGGGCGCCATCGCGAAACCAGTCGACCACATGGCCGAGCTGGCGCAAGCCCGCGGACAGGGCCTCGCCCAGCGCGTGGTCGTCTTCGACGATGAGCAGGTGCATCAGGCCGGCCGCTGATCAGCCGGGCAGCAGGTGCTCGACGAACCAGTCGCGCGCGGGTGCTGCGGCATCGCCGAAGTCCTTGATGTACGCGTCGAAATGCCCGCCCTTGAGCGTGACCAGCTTTTTCGGGTACAGCGCGCGCTCATAGGCGGCCAGCGCCTGATCGGCCACCGTGAGGTGGTCGGTGAGTGCCACCACCATCAGCAAGGGCGTCGGGCTGATGTGCGCGATGTGTGCGCCCGGCTCGTACTCGAGGAACATCTCGACCGAGCGCAGCGTCACTTCGTTCTTCCACGACGGTGCGCGCGACTGGCCGGTCTCGGTGAACCAGGTCCACGAATCCGGCGTGGGCAGCGCGGCCGGATCCAGCGGGTTTTCAGCGACCACCGGCACCATCGCCGGCGGCTGGCCGGCGTAGCGGGCGCGCCGGTCGGCATCGAACATGCCCCGATAGCCGGCAAAGAAGTCGGCGCGGATGAGCCGCTGGCCGTTCGCGTGACCGCTGATCAGCGGCACTTGCGAGACCACGCACTTGACGCGCCGGTCGATCGCGCCGACCACCAGCACGTGGCCGCCGCTGTAGCTCGAGCCCCAGATGCCGATGCGCGAGGCGTCGGTCTCGGGATGGCTGCCAGACCGGCCGCCGCAAAGGTTTCGGCAAAGCGGTCGAGGTACATCTCTTTCACCGCCGAGTAACCATGCGCCATCACCACCGTCGGGCATTTGCCCGAGCGGCCCTCGGGCACGTAATGCCAGCCACGCAGCGTGACGCCGTCCTGGGTCTTGAATTCGATGTCCTTGCGCATGGGGTCTCCTGTGGTTTTGGGCTGCCCGGGCGCGGGCATCGAAAACCGAGTTTAGGGGTGGACCGAATGGGCAAGAAACGCCGAACTCACTTCAGCGTCAGCGTGCTCCCGTTGACGTTGACCCTCATCACGAAGTCCAGCACGGTGCCGTTGGCGTCGATCCGGTAGCACTGCGAGCCGTCGCCGACGCTGCTGTTGTTCACGTTCACGTTGATGCAAAACAGCGCCGTGGTGGCGGTGTCGGCTTCGAGGCTCCAGCCCAGCGTGCTGGTGTCCGTCACCTGCGCCTCGCTGCTGTCGACGTAGCTGATCTCGTTGCCAAGCGCGCCGGACTGGCCCACCCGGGCGGTGGCGGGCAGGTTCGCCGTCTGGTTGAAGACGGCGTATTCGCCCGTGTCCAGATCGAGCGAGCCGTAGCTCACGTAGGGGTCGAGCGCGAAGTAATTGGTGAACCTGACCTGCGACTGCACGCCATTGGCCGTGAGCACGGCCACCTCGGTGGCGGTGTGCGCCACGTGGCCCTCGAACGCGGCCAGAGCCCCTGGCGTGAAGGTGTAGCTCATCGTGACATTCGAGCCATTGAGCGAGCCGGCCAGGTTGAACTGATGGGGGCTTTGCATGTAGACCGATACCGCGGTCTCGACCGGGAAGTCCAGTGCCGACACGACCGGTCGGTCGCTGCCGCCCCCGCCGCCGCACGCTGACAGCAGCACGGCCGCTGAGCCCGCACACAGCCAGCCACGCGCAGTGCGTGGCCACACACGATCAATCCGGTAGGTCATGGCGAACTCCTTGGTTGTGGATCAGTCCGATCCGTTGTCGACAGGCAATGACTCGGCGCGCCAGCGCAGCATGCCGCCGGCCAGGTTGGCCACCTGCTCGAAGCCGGCCTTGGTCAGCAGCACGGTGGCCTGGGCCGAGCGCGCGCCGGAGCGGCACACGGCCACCACCGGGCGGCTGCGATCGAGCTCGGCCAGTTGCGCGGTCAGCTGCGACAGCGGCACCAGCCGCGCGCCGCGGATGTGTCCGAGCACGTCGGTGAACTCGGTGGGCTCGCGCACGTCGATGAGCTGGATGCCGATGTCGGCGCTGCCGGCCAGGCGCTCCTCGAGCGCGTCAGGCTGGATCTCCCACACGCCGCCAAAGGTGAGGTCGAGCGCCGCCCAGCGCGGCTCGTCGGGCAACGCGGCAGTGGCGTCGGGCTGCCCGCAGCGCAGGTTGGCCGGCACGGCCTGCGCCATCAGCCGCGGGTGCGGCAGCCCGAGGTGGCGCATGTAGCCCACGAAATCGGAGGCGCTGACATTGCCGCCGAGCCGCGGGTTGAAGCGCTTTTCTTCGGCCACGCTGGTGACGGTCAGGCCGCGGTAGTCGTGGCCGGGATACAGCAGGCAGTCGCCGGGCAGCGAAAAGATCTGCTCGTGCACCGAGCGAAACAGCTCGCTGGCGCTGCCTTGCTGGAAGTCGGTGCGCCCGCAGCCGCGGATCAGCAGGCTGTCGCCGGTGAAGGCCATGCTGGCGTCGTCGAGCACGAAGCTCATGCAGCCCGCGGTGTGGCCGGGCGTGGCGCGCACCTCCAGGTAGCGGCTGCCGAACACCACCCGGTCTTGATGGCCGAGCGCGCGGTCGACGTTCGCCGCGCCCGACACCCCGGACAGCGCGATGACGCTGCCGCAGCGCTGCTTGAGCCGCCACGCGCCGGTGACGTGGTCGGCGTGCACATGGGTGTCGAGCGTGGCCACCAGCCGCAAGCCAAGCTCGTGCAGCAAGGCGGCGTCGCGCGGGGCGTTCTCGAACACCGGGTCGATGAGCACCGCTTCGCCGGCCGGCGGGTCACCGAGCAGGTAGGTGTAGGTCGACGTGGCGGGGTCGAACAGCTGGCGAAAGATCAGCATCGGTGTGTCCCTGTGACAAGTGCGCAGCGCCTCAGCGCCGCATGAGAACCCGGTCGTGCAAGACCATGCCGGCCAGCATCGCGACCACGAAGATCGCCGCGCTGCCCACACCGGCGCTCATCGCCACCAGTGCCGGCCCCGGACAAAAGCCGCCGAGTCCCCAGCCGGCACCGAACAGCACGCCGCCGCCGATCAGGCGCGCGTCGATCACGGTGTTCGAGGGAATCTCGATGCGCTCGCCGCACCATGCCGTGGTGCGGCGCTTGCCCGCGGCAAAGGCGAACACGCCCACCGCGATGGCGCCGCCCATCACCAGCGCCAGACTCGGGTCCCACGCGCCGGCCACATCCAGAAAACCCTTGACCTTGCCCGGGTCGGTCATGCCGCCCAGGATCAGTCCGAGGCCGAAGACCAGCCCGCTCAGCCCTGCCATCAGTTCGCGCATGTCGGTCCTTTCAAAGCGCGTGGCGCATGACGAACACCGTGGCCGCACCGGCGCCCATGAAGGCCAGCACGTTGACCAGCGAGCGCAGCGAGAACCGGCTGAGCCCGCACACGCCGTGTCCGCTGGTGCAGCCGTTGCCCATGCGCACGCCCACTCCCACCAGCAAGCCGGCCACCACGATCAGCGGCCAGCCGACATCGACCCGGGCCACCGGCAGCGGCGCAAACAGCCGCCACACCCAGGGTGCGAGCAGCAGCCCGCCGATGAACAGCAGCCGCACGCGCTCGGCGGCCAGGCTCGCTTCCATCAGCACGGCTCGCAACGGTCCGGCCACGATGCCGGCGATGCCCGCCACGCGGCCGTTGCCCAGCAGGTAAAGCGCGGTGGCCACGCCGATCAGCACGCCGCCGGCCAGCGCGCTCGAGGGGGTGAATCCGTTCCAGTCGATCGTCATGTGCCTGCTTCCTTGATGCCGCCCATCTTCGGGCTTGAACAGTTTCGCTGATTGATCTGCGTCAGGCGTTGTCCGAGTGATCGTGGCGCACACTGGCGACGGGTCGGAAAAACCGCCCCAGCGGCGCCGCGTGAGGCGCCGGCTCAGGATCAACACAGGAGCCCCATGTGACCCGAACCACCGCCCCCGTGCGCCTGACGCAAGTGCACGACTACCAGTTCGACGCCAATTTCGGCGACCGCCACGCGCCGCTGCGCATCGACGAGCCGGCACCGCTGGGCCAGGGCGACGGCCCGGCGCCGGTGCAGTTGCTGGCCTCGGCCGTGGGCGGCTGCCTGAGCGCGTCGCTGCTGTTCGCGCTGCGCAAGTTCAACCAGGTGCCCGACCCGCTGGGCTGCGAGGTGCAAGCCGAGATCGGCCGCAACGCCGAGGGCCGGCTGCGAGTGCTGTCGATGAGCGCCACGCTCACGCTGGGCGTGCCGGCCGACACGCTCGACCACCTCGACCGCGTGCTGGCCACCTTCGAGGACTACTGCACCGTCACCGAGAGCATCCGCCAGGGCTTTCCGGTGCACGTGTCGCTGTTCGACAGCCACGGCGCGCAGCTCAAGTAGCCGCCGTTTCGCACCACACTGCCGCATGGACATGACCCTCGCAGGCCTGGGCCTGGGCGCCGTGGTTGGACTGATCCTGGCGCTCACGGGCGCCGGTGGCGGCATCCTGGCCGTGCCGCTGCTGGTGTTCGGGCTGCACCTGTCGATCGCGCAGGCCGCGCCGGTGGGGCTGATCGCCGTGGGCGCCGCATCTGCCTTCGGCGCGCTGCTCGGGCTGCGCGAGGGCATCGTGCGCTATCGCGCAGCAGCGCTGATCGGCGTGACCGGCATGCTGCTCGCACCGCTCGGCGTGCAGCTCGCGCGGCTGATTCCCAACCCGCCGCTGATGGCAGCCTTTGCCGGCGTGCTCGGCTGGGTGGCGCTGCGCACCTGGCGGCAGTCGCGGCGCGTGGCAGTGGATCAACCTGAAAGCGAACGGCCCAGATCGCAGCTGCCGTGCGTGGTCAACCCCGATGCGCAACGCCTGACCTGGACCACGCCGTGCGCCTGGGCGCTCACCGCCACGGGTGCTGCGGCCGGTCTGCTCAGCGGGTTGCTCGGCGTGGGCGGCGGCTTCGTCATCGTGCCCTCGCTCAGCCACTACACCAACCTCACCACGCGCAGCATCGTGGCCACCTCGCTGGCGGTGATCGCGCTGGTGTCGGCGGGCGGCGTGGGGGCCGCGGCGTGGCAAGGCGCCATCGACTGGCACGTGGCCATCCCGTTTGCCGCAGGCGCCGTGGTCGCCTTGCTGGCCGGCCGCCAGATCGCCGCCCGCCTGGCCGGCGCGCGCTTGCAGCAGGCCTTCGCTGCGATCAGCGCCGCGGTGGCGCTGCTGCTGCTGGCGCGCGCGCTGGGCTGGACCGCCGCGTAGCGATCGGCGCGCACCCCCACGGCTGATGCCGTCGATTGCGCACACGCAAGCCGCTCGTCGGACACCGGTCGTAGCGTCGTCGGCTCATCAGACGACCGGGCTCAGGGCACGGCACAGGGCCGCCCGCCGCGTCGCCCCGAAGGGAGAGCTTCCATGAGCATCGCCAACCTCAAGACCCGTCACATCGCCTGCGTGGCGGTCGCCCTCGCGCTGTGCGGCGCCAATCCGGGTGCCCGTGCATCGGACAAGACCGAAGCCGTCGAGCTGGTCGCCCAGTCGCGCGACACGCTGCGCTCGCTGGTCAGCGACCGCGACTTCGTGTCGATGAAATCCGCGCTCGCCCAGGCCAGGGGTGTGCTGATCTTTCCGCAGGTGGTCAAGGCCGGCTTCATCCTCGGCGGCGCGGGCGGCACCGGCGTGCTGCTGGCGCGTGAGGGCGGCAGCAGCACGTGGGCCGGGCCGGCGTTCTACACGATGGGCTCGGCGAGCCTGGGCCTGCAGGCCGGTGCCGTGTCCGCCGAGATGGTGATGCTGGTGAATTCGCAAAAGGCGCTCGATTCGCTGCGCAAGAACAAGCTCAGGCTGGGTGCCGACGCCTCGGTGGCGCTGGGTCCGATGGGCGTGGACAAGGACAAGGTGCTCAACACCGACTTCGTCGTGTACTCCAAGGTCAAGGGAGCGTTTGCCGGCGTCGCGGTCGACGGCTCGGTGCTCGATGTGCGCGAGAACCTCAACGCCGCCTACTACGGCAAGCCGGCCACGCCCGACGACATCGTGTTCAAGCGCAGCGTGAGCAACCCCGACGCGGTCGTGCTGCAAAACGCCGTGGCCGACGCGGCGAAGTAGGCGCGGCACCGGCCATGGCGCGGGTGTTCGTCGCGCTGTGGCCGCCGCCCGAACTGGCCAGCGCACGCGACCTGAGCGGGCGGTGCCGGCCGCTGCGATATCAACTGGGCACGCGCAGCCGCCAGCGGCGCGCGCCGTGCCGCACGGGCTGTTCACCCAGCGCCTGGCCCGAGGCAAACACCTGGCCAAGCCACTCCTGCGCGGCGGCGTCGGCGGTGCCCAGCCTGAACTGACGCATCTGCAGCGGCACCACTTCCAGGGTGTCGAGCCGCCCGTTGACCGAGCGCAGCGTGACGATGTACAGGCAGCCGACATCGCTGCGCAGGCTGCCGTGCGGGCCGATGCCTTCGTAGTCATTGATCAGGTCGCCGCAGCCGTACAGGATCAGCTTGCCGCGGTACACCTCGACGGGCAGCGGGTGGTGCGACGAATGGCCGTGCACCACGTCGACCGCGCGCGAGTCGATCAGCCGGTGCGCGAAATCGCGGTGCGCCTGCGGCACGCCCAGTCCCCAGTTGTCGCCCCAGTGGATGGACACCACGACGCGGTCGTCGGCTCCGCGCCGGCTCACGATGTCCTCGGCCAGCTGCGCCGCCGTGGCCACCGACAGGTCGGGCAGCAAGGCGATGCCGGCGCGCCGCGTGGCGGCCGACCAGCCCGAGGGCACGCCGCTGCTCTTGGCCGCAAACGAAAACAGCAGCAGCTGGCCGCGCCCGGGCAGCGACAGGCGCGCCGGCGCCCAGGCCTCCTCGCTGTCGGCACCGGCACCGGCGAAGCGCACGCCGGCTGCGCGCAGGGCCTGCAGCGTGTCGTGCAGCCCGACGCGGTCCCAGTCGAGCATGTGGTTGTTGGCCAGCGCGCAGGCATCGATGTGTGCTGCGCTCAGGCAGTCGATGTTGTCCGGGTGCATGCGGTAGCGCACGCCCTTGGCCGGCCACGGATCGCCGTCGGCGGTGATCGCGGTCTCGAGGTTCACGATGCGCAGGTCGGCGCCCGTGCCGTCCATCTCGGCCAGCGCATCGCCCCAGATGTAGCCGGGCTCGGCGCCCGAGGCGATCGGCCCGTTCACCGATTCGGCCAGCCGCACGTACTCGCGTGCGTCGCGCACCAGCGGCTCGTTGAGCGCCGGATCGGCCGGGTGTTTCAAGATCTGGTCGATGCCGCGCCCTGTCATCACGTCGCCGGCCAGCAGCAAGACGACTCGTCCTTCACGTCCCATGTGAGCACCCTCCCCTCGGTCAACCCTTGACACAGATCAGCGGCTCGAGCCGCGCCACCTTGCGCGCCAGACCCGCGGCCTCGGCCGCATCGACGACCGCGGCCACGTCCTTGTAGGCACCGGGCGCTTCCTCGGCGACACCGCGCGGCGACGGGCTGCGGATGACGATGCCGCGCGCGGCCAGTTCGTCGATCACCGCGCCGCCTTGCCACTGACGTGCGGCCTGGCTGCGGCTCATCGCGCGCCCGGCGCCGTGACAGGCCGACGAGAACGCCAGCGCCTCGCCACCCGCCATGCCGGCCAGCACGTACGAGCCGGTGCCCATCGACCCGCCGATCAGCACCGGCTGGCCGGTTGGCCGCAGCGCGACAGGCAGGTCCGGATGGCCGGGCCCGAAGGCACGTGTGGCGCCCTTGCGGTGCACGTGCAGCTGCCGGGCCTGGCCATCGACGCGGTGCTCCTCGACCTTGCAGGTGTTGTGCGACACGTCGTACAGCAGCGGCAACCTCGCTGCGGGCAGCCACTTGGCGAACACCTCACGCACCAGCGCGCTCAGGATCTGCCGGTTGGCCAGCGCGCAGTTGATGGCCGCGCGCATCGCGCCGAGGTACTCCTGGCCCAGCGGTGTGTCGATCGGCGCGCACGCCAGTTCGCGATCGGGCAGCACCAACCCGTGCGCGGGCGCCTGGGCCACCATGCGCTGCAGGAATTCGCTGCCGATCTGGTGCCCGAGGCCGCGCGAGCCGCAATGGATCATCACCATCACGTCGCCGGCCTGGATGCCGAAGGCGGCAGCAGCCGCCGCGTCGAACACCTGCGTGACCTCCTGCACCTCGAGGTAGTGGTTGCCGCTGCCCAGCGTGCCCATCTCGTCGCGCTGGCGTTTGCGGGCCGACTCGGACACGGCCGCCGGCTTGGCGTGCAGCATCTGGCCGCGTTCCTCGATGCGGTCCAGATCGGCCTCGTCACCCCAGCCGCGCGAGACCGCCCAGCGCGCGCCACCGGTGAGCATGTCGTGCATCTGAGCGGCGTTCAGGTTGATCGAGCCGGTGCTGCCCAGACCCGCGGGGATGTGCGCGAACAACGCATCGGCCAGCCGGGTCTGCACCGCCATCACCGCGTCGCGCTGCACTCCGGTGTGCAGGCAGCGCACGCCGCAAGACACGTCAAAGCCGACGCCGCCGGCCGAGACCACGCCACCCGCGCCGGCGTCAAAGGCCGCCACGCCGCCGATCGGAAAGCCGTAGCCCCAGTGCGCATCGGGCATCACGTACGACGCCCGGACGATGCCGGGCAGGCAGGCCACGTTGACCGCCTGCTCCAGCGCCTTGTCGTCCATCGCGTTCAGCAGCGTCTGGCTGGCGCAGACCACGACGGGCACCTTCATCGCCCCGCTGGCGGGCAGCTCCCAGTGGCACGGGCCGCGCTCGACCAGCGCCGCGCGGTCCATCACACGTCCACCACGGTCTGTGCGAGCCAACCACCGAGCGGCTCGCGGGCCACGCGCAGCGCCGTGAAGGTCGCCCCCTTGACTTCGACCGCCGGGCGGTGCCTGCGCACCGAGACCGGCTCGCCCCAGGCGCTGGCGCGCAACTGGCCGTGGTCGATCGCCACGCTGAAACGGCTGAACAGCATGCGGCGCACGGCCATCTCGCAAACCAGCGCGTTGAGCCAGGCGACGAGCAGTTCCTCGTCGCTGGCCGCCTGACAGGTCAGCTCGATGCGGCTGCACGGCGCGATGTCCGGGATGGGCGTGACCACGGCGGTCAGCGCCTTGGCCGCTTGCTCGAACGCCGACGCCAGGCTGGGGCCGAAGCCGCGCACGCCGATGTCGGCGTCGTGCTCGAAATGCTCCCAGTGCGCGCGCGCCTCCACGCCACACGCAGGCGTCGCGCGGGGGGCCGGCATGGCGGTTGAAGTCTGTGGTGGGGCGGCTGGCACGGATCAATTCCTGGCTGTGACCGCACTGTCGCGCGCCGCGTGCCGGCGGGTGATGAGTCCGCGCAACCGGCAGCGCTGCGGCGTGCCTTCAAGCCGGGCCCGAGGCGCGGCCGCTCGCCCCGCAGGCCTTCGGCCTACGCCCGACGCCCGCTCAGGTCTTTTCCTCAGCCCACACGCTGAACCGCTGCAGCGTGTTGGGCCCGAAGGTGTTGGCCAGCGCCACGTCGCAGGCATCGCGGCCTCGGGCCATGAGCACGCGGCCCACGCGCGGTGTGTTGTTGCGCGCGTCGAAGGTGTACCAGCGGTCGCCCAGATAGGCCTCGAACCAGCCGGCAAAGTCCATCGGCGACGGCACCGGCGGGATGCGGATGTCGCCCAGGTAGCCGGTGCAGTAGCGCGCCGGGATGTTCAGGCAGCGGCACAGCGCGATGGCCAGGTGGGCGTAGTCGCGGCACACGCCCTGTCCTTCGCGGTAGGCCTCGAGCGCGGTGCGCGTGCGCCGTGCGTACTGGTAGCCGAAGGTGATGTGCTGGTGCACGAAATCGCAGATCGCCTGCACCCGCGCCCACCCCGTGGCCCCGCCGCCGAAATGCGCCCAGGCGATTTCGCACAGCTGATCGGTCTCGCAGTAGCGGCTGCCCAGCAGGTAGACCAGCGTCGACTCGGGCAGGGACTCGACCGGAATCTGCGGCGCGCCCCAGGCCTGCGCATCGGGCTCGCCGCTGTCGCGCACCAGCGCATCGGTGCGCACCACAAACCGCCCGGGCGGCGCCACCAGGCGCGTGCACCAGTTGCCGAACAGATCGCGGTAGCCCGAGATCGGCACCGCAGGCACGGTGATGAGGTGGTCCGGGTAGACCAGATCGGCCGCGCGCGAGTAGTGCACGTTGAGCGTGAGGATCATCGGCGTGGGCGCCGGGCACTCGTATTCCATCTCGAAGCCCACGCGGATGTGCAGCGCGTGCGCGTTCGACGCGTGGGGCGGCAGCGCGTGGGTGGCGCCGAGGCTGAGCGGAGAGTTCATGGGCACTTTCGGTTCGCCTTGCATCCACACGGTGATCAGGTCGTGACGCTAGCCAGCGCAAGAATCGAGCCGTGCTGGTGGTGCGCCCGGCGCACCTACTCGGGCGTGGACGGGTCGTTGTCGGCGCCACCGTCGGCCAGCGCCTGACGGGCCAGCTCTTCTTCGCTCAGTTCGGGTGCGGCTTGCAGTGCGGCGAGTTCCTCGAGCATCTCGGGCGAGGGCTCGGCGTTGCCGAGCAGCACGTCCTCGAAGGTGGCGTGGGGGGCGGTGCGTTCCTCATGGTCCACCGGCGAGGGGTGCGCCACGCCGGGCACCAGCGTGGGCAGTCGCGATGCCGCCAATTCGAGCTGTTCGTCGACCAGCTGCCTGAAGGGGCCTTCGTGCGGGGTGTCGTTGTCGTTCATGAATGGTGACCTCGGGCAAAAGCCGATGGTGTTCCCATCGTTGCCACAAAGCCAGCGGCGAGGTTGATCGACATCAACAGCCGCGCCGGTCGCCACGCCTAGCCTGCACGGCATCGTCGGCTTCAGGCACGCAACACCATGAACACCTTGACCAAACTGGCGCTCGGCCTGATGGGCCAGCTCAAGCCGCAAGCCGTGCCCGAAACCGACGCCATCGTGCTGCCCGCGCCCCGTCTGGCCGGTGGCATGCCTCTGATGGAAGCCTTGCAGCGGCGCGCGTCATCGCGTGAATTCGACGAGACCGCGCTCGACCCGGCCACGCTATCCGAGGTGCTGTGGGCCGCCGGCGGCGTCAACCGCCCCGATGTGGGCGGGCGCACCGCGCCGAGTGCCATGAACTCGCAGGAAGTGGAACTGCACGTGGCGCTGCCCCACGGGCTGTTTCGCTACGAGCCGCTCACGCACTCGTTGCAGCTCAAGGCGGCCAGCGACGTGCGCCGCGTGACCGGCTACCAGGACTTCGTCGACACCGCCCCGCTCGACCTGCTCTACGTGGCGAACCACGCGCAGATGAAGCTGGTGCCCGCCGCCCAGCGCGAGCGCTATGCCTACGCCGCGGCCGGCGCCATGTCGCAAAACGTCTACCTGTACTGCGCGGCCAACACCCTGGCCACGGTGATCCGCGCCTGGTTCGACCCGCGCGCCTTGTCGCAGGCCATGGGGCTCGAAGCCGATCAGCAACTGCTGCTGTGCCAGACCGTGGGACGGGTCAAGGCGGCTGCGGTGCATTGAGGCGCCCCTTCACGATGCGAGTGGGCGGGCGGGCCGCGTTCTGGACATGCTGGCAAGTGCGATGACCAGCGCGACGACCACCAGACCCGCCGCGACGGCGACCGTGACGCGCATGCCGAGGGCGATGGCGTCAGGCGGCGCCGTCGTCAGATCGTCCGCTCGCGATGCGAGCGCGAAGACAGCACCCATGACCGATGCGCCGGTGATCAGGCCGAGGTTCCTCGACAGGTTGAGCATGGCGGAGACGACGCCTCGCCGATCTCGATCGACATCGCACATGACGGCGGTGTTGTTGGCCGCCTGAAACAGCGCATAGCTGGCGGTGACGACGACGATCGGGATCACATAGCCGGGGATGCATGGCGCGGCTGCCGACATGCTCAGGGCAAGGCACCCGACCACCATCCCGACGAGCCCGCTGACGCTCGTGCGTTGCGCGCCGAGGCGGTCGACGATGCGCCCGGCTGGCACCCCGGTCAGCGCGGCGACCAGGGGCCCCGCAGACATGACGATTCCGACGAGCGTCGTGCCCAGGCCCAGCGCACGAGCGAGATAGAACGGCCCGATCACGAGCGTCGCCATCATGACGGTCGAGACGATCGCACTCATGGCCAGCCCGGCACTCAGCACCGGATCGCGAAACATCGCCAGGTGAATCAGGGGTGATGCCGCTCGCGCCTCGACCCACACGAAGAGCGCGCCGCCGAGTGCCGCGGCCACCAGCAGTGCGATGTTGGCCGCACTGAAGCGGCCACGCCCGACCGTCATCGCCAGCGCATAGGCGGCAAGCGTCAGCACCAGCAGCGCCGTTCCAGCCGCGTCAAAGCCGACGTGGCCTGGCTTGGGCGCCCGGGGCTCGACGGGCAGGCAGCGCTGCGCGAGCACCCAGGCCACAGCGCCCAGCGGGACGTTGATGAAGAAGATCGCCGGCCAGCCGAAACGTGCGATCAGAACCCCGCCCAGCGTCGGACCGAGAGCGGTGCCGAGCGCGGACATGGTCCCGAGCAGTCCCATGGCGCTGCCGGTTCTCGCCTTGGGCACGGCCTCGCCCACCAGCGCCATGGCGAGCGCCACCATGATGGCCGCTCCAAGACCCTGCACTGCCCGGGCCGCGATCAGCAGCCACAGTTCCGACGCGAGGCCGCACAGGCCGGAAGCGGCCGTGAACAGCGCGATGCCGGCCAACAGCAAGCGGCGGCGACCCGTGAGGTCGCCGAGCCGCCCGACGCTGATGATCAACGTCGTGGTGGCCACCAGGTAGGCCAGCACGACCCATTGGACCTGCTGAAACGAGGCGGCGAACGCCCCTGCCAATGTCGGCAAGGCGACATTGGCGATGCTGGTGCCGAGCGAGGGCAACAACATGCACAGCGCGAGGCTGGCCAGCACCCACCGAAACGACAACTGCGGCACCGGACTCTCAGCCACCGCCCTGCTTGTTCCTGACACCATCACCTGCCCCCTTGTCGGTCTGACGGCTCCGGATCTGGAGCCATCACGAAGATAGGCGTCCGCGTGACTTGGCGGAAGGCGCATGATTTGCACTTGATTCGTGCACGCCACGCCACATCAGCGCAAACAGGGCAGGAATGACGCCATGGCCAGACCCGATCTGAACCTGCTTTTCACGCTGGACGTCTTGCTGGCGGAAGGCAGCGTTGCCCGCGCCGCACGCCGGCTGCAGCTCAGCCCGTCGGCGATGAGCCGGGCGCTGGCGCGGCTGCGCGAGGAGACCGGCGACCCGCTGCTGGTGCGGGCCGGGCGCGGGCTGGTGCCCTCGCCGCGCGCGCTCGAACTGCGCGAACGCGTCAGCCAGCTCGTGCATGAGGCCCAGGCCGTTTTGCGCCCCGCCGACACGCTCGACCTCGCCCGGCTCGAGCGCACGTTCACGCTACGCACCCGAGAGGGCTTCGTTGAAAACTTCGGTGCGAGGCTCCTGGCCCGCGTCGGCGAAGACGCCCCCGGCGTTCGGCTGCGGTTCGTGTCCAAGCTGGACAAGGACAACACACCCTTGCGCGATGGGAGCGTGGATCTGGAAACCGGCGTGGTCGGCACGGCGACCGCCCCGGAAGTGCGCACACGGCCCTTGTTTCGCGACCGCTGGGTGGGCGTCGTGCGACCCGACCACCCCCTGAGCGAGGGTGACATCACCCCGGCGCGCTATGCCGCGGCACGGCACATCTGTGTCTCGCGGCAAGGCAACGGCACGGGGCCCGTCGATGACGCCCTGCTGCCGCTCGGGCTGACGCGCGAGATCGCGACAACCGTGGGCAGTTTCTCGCAAGCGCTGGCCTTGACCCGGGACTGCGATCTGGTTGCCACGGTTCCCGAACGCCACACCGGCGATCTGTGCGCGGGGCTGCATTGCTTCGCGCTGCCACTGTCGATGCCGCCGATCACCGTGTCATTGCTCTGGCATCCGCGCCTGGACGGCGACCCCGCTCACCGATGGCTCCGTGGCTGCGTTCTGGATGTCTGCGCCGAGGAGTTCCAGGACCTGCCGACGCCCGACGCCTCTGGCGTGATCTGACCTCTCGATCCGGCCTTCCGCGAGCGCTGGCACGGTGCGCGCCAGGGCTGGAGAGCAAATCCATCGCGCCGTGGAGATGCCGCCACCGCTGCCGTGCCAGACCGTGGGGCAGGTCAAGACGGCTGCGGTGCATGGAGGCCCTGAGCGGCCGGCTGCAGCGTCCAGCTGCCGTCGCCCAACAGCGTGAGCACCTGGCGGTGGTATCGCAGCACGGCGGCGTGGTGGCTGACGCTGACCGGCGTGATCGACAGCCCGGCGAGCTGCTCGTACAGGTGCGCCTCGTTGGCGTCATCGAGTGCGCTGGTGGCCTCGTCGAGCAGCACGTAGCGCGGCCTGGCGAGCAAAGCGCGGGCAAATGCCAGGCGCTGCTGCTCGCCCACCGACAGCACCTTGGACCAGTCGAGCGCGACGTCGAGCCCGCCCACGCGCTCGGCCAGCTCGCTCAGGTTGACCTTGACCAGCCACAGCAGCAGCTCGGCGTCGGAAATCTCGCGATCGGTGTCGGGGTACAGCAGCTGGCAGCGCAGATCGCCCAGCGGCTGATACGGGTGCTGCGGCAGGAACAACATGTCGGTGCCGGTGGGCCGGCGCACCTGGCCCGAGCCGGTGGACCACAGGCCGGCCAGCACGCGCAGCAATGAGCTCTTGCCGCCGCCGCTCGGGCCGACGATGAGCAGCCCCTGCCCTGCCGGCACGTCAAACGACAGCTCGCGGATCAGCAGCTGTTCGCGCTGCGGCGTGAGCACGGTGAGCGATTGCACCGACAGCTCGGCCGCCGGCTCGGTGTGGATGCGCTCGACGCCGTCATCTGGCCCGGCGGCATGCAGCGCGGCCTGCTCGTCGAGCAGGTGCGAAAAGCCGTGCAGCCGGTCGATGCTGGCGGCAAAGCGGCTGAGGCCTTCGAAGTGCTCGACGATCACCGTGAGCGCACTCAGGATGGCCGTGAATGCGCCCGCGGCCTGGATCGCGCGTCCCACCTCGAGCTCGCCCGACAGCACATCGCCCGCAATCACCAGGCTGGGCAGCACGATGGTGAGAAAGCTGTGCGCGTACTGGAACACGTTGAGCTTGAACTGCCAGCGCACCACCTTGCGGTAGTTGCCGAACACCGCCTCGAAGGCGCGCCGCAGCGCCGACATCTCATGCGCCTCGCCGCCGTAGAAGGCGATCGGCTCGGCGTGCTCGCGCAATCGCACGAGGTTGAAGCGGAAGTTGGCCTCGTGCTGCAGCTGCGCGAAGTTGAGCTCCACCAGCCGCCGCCCGAACACGGCCGCGGCCACCACGCTGCTGACCACCGCGTAGGCGATCAGCAGGTACACCAGCAGCTGCGAGATCGACCACAGCACGCCGGTGAAGGCGACCAGTTCGATCAGCGCACGCAGCACGATCATCGAGAAATACAGCGACTGCGAGGTGAACGCGTTGACGTCGTCGGCGATGCGCTGGTCGGGGTTGTCCAGACCCACGATGGCATTGAGCCGGTAGTACGCGCGGTGGATGAAGTACCGATCGACGAAGCGGTGCGTGAGCCAGCGCCGCCAGCGCAGCCCGAGCGTGTCGCGCACGAAGTAGTACAGCGCGAAGATCGGCACCGCGGCCACCAGCAGCAGCGTGTAGCGCCGGATCGACGCCCAGAAGCGATCGGCATCGCGCGCCGCCAGCGCCGAGGTGAACTCGCCGCTCTCGTGGTTGAACGCCACGTTGAAGGCGGTCTGCCACAGCAGCAGCACGGCCAGCAGCGCGAGCAGGCCCAGCGCGCGCCAGCGTTCGTCGCTTCGAAAGTAAGGCCGCGCGATGGCCATGAAGCGGCCCACCAGACGGGCGTTGAAGCCGGGTCTTGCTGGTTCGGAATGGGTCATCGCGGCCACCGGGCGCCCAGTCTGCCGGCAAGCGGCGCGCGCGGCGTTGTCGCCACTCAAGCGTCCCTTGCGCCAACGCAAGCGCATCCGTGGGGCCCCCACCCACACTGACGCCGAGTGGTCCGGCTTTTCGGAGATGCCTCAGGAAGGTTCGTTCGTGTCCATCACCGACGTGTCGATTTCAAGTGCTCGGCACCCGGGGTGGGTTCGGCGCGACTGGAAGACTGCGCTCCGCGCGATCGCGCTGTGCCTGTGCGCCGGCTTGGGCGGCTGCATCTCGCTGGCCCCGCCGCACGTGCGCCCGCCGCTGGCGGTGCCCGACACCTTCGACGGCTTCGGTGCCGACCCCTCGGCAGCGCCGGCCGCAGGCATAGCCTGGCACGACTACTTTGTCGATGAGCGGTTGCGCGTGCTGATCGCACAGGCGCTGGCGCGCAACCACGATGTGCGCATCGCCGTGCTGCGCGTGGCCGAAGCGCGCGTCCTGCACGGCATCCAGCGCGCCGACAGCCTGCCCACGATCGGCGTGGCCTTCGATGCCACCCGCGCGCGCATCCCCGGCGATCTGAACGGCTCCGGGCAGTCGGTGGTGGGCAACCAGATGCAGGCCGGCGTGGGCTTTTCCGACTGGGAGATTGACCTGTGGGGGCGCTTGCGCAATCTCAACGAGGCCGCATTGCAAAGTTATCTGGGCACCGAAGCGGCGCAGCGCGCGGTCATGCTCAGCGTGGTCGCGCAGGTGGCCAACGGCTACCTGGGGCTGCGCGAGCTCGACGAACGGCTGGTGCTGGCGCGCCGCACCGCAGCCAGCCGCGAGGCGTCGTCGCGCATCTTTCGCCGCCGCTTCGAGCTGGGCGCGGCCTCGAAGCTCGATCTCACGCAAGTCGAGCTGCTGGCGCTGCAAGCCAGCGCGCTCACAGCCCAGCTGGAGCAAGCCCGCGCCGTCGAGGCGCATGCGATGACGCTGCTGCTCGGGGACGCGGCCGACCTGTCGCCATGGGCCGAGCCACTGGACAGCAGCGTGCTGTTTGCGGCCCTCGCCCCCGGCGTGCCCTCGGAGCTGCTGCTCAACCGCCCCGACATCGAAGCCGCCGAACACGCACTGAAGGCGGCCAACGCCAGCGTCGGTGCGGCGCGGGCGTACTTCTTTCCGCGCATCGCGCTGACCGGCGCGTTGGGCACCGCCAGCACCGACCTCGATCGCCTGTTTCGCCCGGGCTCCTACAGCTGGGACCTGGCGCCCAGCGTGTCGCTGCCCATTTTTGACAGCGGTCGCGGCGCCGCCGCGGTCGAGCTGTCCAAGGTGCAGCGCGAGCAGGCGGCGGTGCGCTACGAGCAGGCGGTGCGCACGGCCTTTCGCGACGTGGCCGACGCGCTGTCGGCACGCCAGTGGCTCGGCGTGCAGGTCGACACGCTGCGCGCGACGCTGGCCGTGCAGACCGAACGCGCGCGGCTGGCCCGGCTGCGCTACGACAGCGGTGCCGCGCGCTACCTCGAGGTGCTCGACGCCGAGCGCGACGGGCTCGCTGCCGGGCAGCAGCTGGTGCAAACGCAGCGCGCCTGGCTGGCCGCGCAGGTGACGCTGTACGCCGCACTCGGTGGCAGCTCGCAGCACCTCACTGCCGACGCGGCGCTGGCCGGCACACCACGGCCCTCACGAAACAACCACCCCCCACGCACCCCATGAACCCCACCTTGCGCAAGACCCTTCCCGCCGTGCTGCTGGTGGCGGCCGCGGCCGCTGGCGGTTACGCCTGGTTCGCGCTGCGCGCCGGCAGCGACACGCCGGGGCTGACCAGCGGCAACGGGCGCATCGAGGCCACCGAAATCGATGTCGCGACCAAGTTGCCCGGGCGCGTGGCCGACGTGCTGGTGAGCGAAGGCGACCTGGTGCAGGCCGGCCAGCTGCTCGCGCGCATGGAAGTCGACAGCCTGCTCGCCCAGCGCGATGAAGCGCGCGCGCGGCAGCAGCAAGCGGTGCAAGGGGTGGCGGGGGCCGAGGCCCAGGTGGTGCTGCGCGAGAGCGATCACCTCGCGGTGCTCGCGCTGGTGGATCAACGCGAGAGCGAGCTCGATGCCGCCCGGCGCCGTCTGGCGCGCTCGGAAACGCTGGCCCTTGAAGGCGCCTCGTCGGTCCAGGAACTCGACGACGACCGCGCGCGTGCGCGCAGCGCCGAAGCCGCGCTGGCGGCCACGCGCGCGCAGGTCAAGGCAGCGGGCGCGGGCATCGCTGCGGCGCGCACGCAGGTGACCGCGGCGCGTTCGGCCGTGCTGGCCGCCACGGCGACCATCGCGCGCATCGAGACCGAGCTGGCCGACGCCGACCTCAAGGCGCCGCGCGCCGGGCGCGTCCAGTACCGCATCGCGCAGTCGGGCGAGGTGCTCGCCGGCGGCGGCAAGGTGCTCAACATGGTCGACCTGTCCGACGTCTACATGACCTTCTTTCTGCCCGAGACGGTGGTCGGTCGGGTGGCTCTGGGCACCGAGGTGCGCATCGTGCTCGACGCCGCGCCGCAGTTCGTGATCCCGGCGCGGGTGTCGTTCGTGGCCAGCACGGCGCAGTTCACGCCGAAGACGGTCGAGACCGCCAGCGAGCGGCAAAAGCTGATGTTTCGCGTGCGCGCCCAGATCGACCGCGAGCTGCTGCTCAAGCACGTGCAGCAGGTCAAGACCGGCCTGCCCGGCGTGGCCTGGGTAAAGGTCGATGCACAGGCGGTGTGGCCCCGCCAGCTGACCGCCACACCGATGCCATGAGCGCTCCGGCCGGCGTGCCACCCGTGGTGCGCCTGCACGACGTGCGCCAGCGCTACGGCGCGGTCACCGCGCTCGACGGCATCACGCTTGACCTGCCGGCGGGGTGCCGTGTCGGCCTGATCGGGCCCGACGGCGTGGGCAAGTCGACCTTGCTCGGCCTGATCGCCGGGGCGCGGGCGCTGCAGCAAGGTCACGTCGAGGTGCTGGGCGGCGGCATGGACAGCGAGCGGCACCGCGACGCCATCTGCCCGCGCATCGCCTACGTGCCGCAAGGCCTGGGCAAGAACCTCTACGCGAGCCTGTCGGTCGAGGAGAACCTGCAGTTCTTCGCGCGGCTGTTCGGCCACGACGCCGCCGAGCGCCGCCGCCGCATCGACGAGCTCACGCGCAGCACCGGCTTGCAGGCGTTTCTGGGCCGCCCGGTCGGCCAGCTCTCGGGCGGCATGAAGCAAAAGCTCGGGCTGTGCTGCGCGCTGATCCACGACCCCGACCTGCTGGTCCTCGACGAGCCGACCACCGGCGTCGACCCGCTGGCGCGCGCGCATTTCTGGCAGCTCATCGAGCGCATCCGCCGGCAGCGAGCCGGCATGAGCGTGATCGTGGCCACCGCCTACATGGAAGAAGCGCAGCGGCTGGACTGGCTGGTGGCGATGGACGCCGGATGCGTGCTGGCCACCGGAACACCCGCCGAACTGCTCGCGCGCACCGGCACGCCCACGCTGGAGGCGGCCTTCATCGCCTTGCTGCCCGAAGCGCGGCGGCGCGATCACCGAGCGGTCGAAATCACCCCGCTCGCCGCCGGCGCGGAGGGCGAGATCGCGATCGAGGCGCAGGACCTGACGATGCGCTTCGACGGCTTCGTGGCCGTGGACCACGTGAGCTTTCGCATCCGGCGCGGCGAGATCTTCGGCTTTCTCGGCTCCAACGGATGCGGCAAGTCGACCACCATGAAGATGCTGACCGGGCTGCTGCCAGCCAGCGAAGGCCGCGCGTGGCTGTTCGGCCAGGCACTCGACCCGCGCGACATGGCCACCCGCCAGCGCGTGGGCTACATGTCGCAGTCGTTCTCGCTGTATGGCGAGCTCACCGTGCGCCAGAACCTGGTGCTGCACGCGCGGCTGTTCCATGTGAGCGAGGCCGAGGTGCCGTCGCGGGTCGACGAGATGGTGCTGCGCTTCGGGCTGAGCGAGGTGATCGACGCGCTGCCCGACAAGCTGCCGCTGGGCATGCGCCAGCGGCTGTCGCTGGCCGTGGCGATGGTGCACAAGCCCGAGCTGCTGATCCTCGACGAGCCGACCTCGGGCGTCGACCCGGTGGCGCGCGATGCCTTCTGGCGGCTGATGATCGAACTGGCGCGGCGCGACCACGTGACGATCTTCATCTCGACGCACTTCATGAACGAGGCCGAGCGCTGCGACCGCATGTCGATGATGCATGCGGGGCGCGTGCTCGACAGCGACACGCCCGCCGCGCTGATGGCCCGGCGCGGCAAGGCCACGCTCGAGGAAGCCTTCATCGACTACCTGCTCGAAGCCGACGGCGACGCCATCGAAGCGCAGCCCGCCGAACCGGCACCGGCCGCAGCGCACCGCGCACCGCCGGCCGGCGGCGGGTGGCTTGAGCGGCTGCGGCGCAGCGCTCAGCGCATCCACAGCTATGTGTGGCGCGAAACGCTGGAGCTCGCGCGCGACCCGGTGCGCGGCACGATGGCGCTGGCGGGCTCGCTGCTGCTGATGCTCGTGATGGGCTACGGCATCAACATGGACGTCGAGAACCTGCGCTTCGCGGTGCTCGATGGCGACCGCAGCGCGCTCAGCCGCGGCTACGTGCTGGGCCTGGCCGGCTCGCGCTACTTCAGCGAGCGCGCGCCCATCGTCGACCACGCCGATCTGGACCGGCGCATGCGCAGCGGCGAGCTGTCGCTGGCGATCGAGATCCCGCCCGGCTTTGCGCGCGACGTGGCGCGTGGCGGTGCGGTGCAGATCGGTGCGTGGATCGACGGCGCGATGCCGCAGCGTGCCGAAACCGTCAAGGGCTACGTGCAGGCCATGCACCAGCTGTGGCTGGCGCGGCAGTGGCATGAGCACACCGGCTTGCCAGGCACCGCGCTGGCCGGCGTGGAAACGCGCTTTCGCTACAACCCCGACGTGCGCAGCATGCCGGCGATGGTGCCGGCGGTCATCCCGCTGCTGCTGCTAATGCTGCCGGCCATGCTGACCGCGCTGGCGGTGGTGCGCGAAAAGGAGCTGGGCTCCATCGTCAACCTGTACGTCACGCCGGTCACGCGCACCGAGTTCGTGCTGGGCAAGCAGCTGCCCTATGTGGCGCTGGCGATGCTCAACTTCGCGCTGATGTGTCTGCTGGCGGTCACGGTGTTCGGCGTGCCCATCACCGGCAGCTTCTGGACGCTGGCGCTGGCCGCGCTGCTGTTCAGCCTGTGCTCCACCGGCATGGGGCTGCTGGCGTCGACGCTCACGCGCAGCCAGATCGCGGCGATGTTCTTCGCCATGATCGGCTCGATGATCCCGTCGATCCAGTTCGCCGGGCTCATCACGCCGGTGTCGTCGCTCGAGGGCGCGGGCCGCCTCATCGGCGAGATCTACCCGGCCAGCCACATGTTCATCATCAGCCGCGGCGTGTTCAGCAAGGCGCTGGACCTGGGCGATCTGCACGCCGAGTTCCGCGCGCTGCTGCTGGCCGTGCCGGTGATCGTGGGCACGGCCATCGCGCTGCTGAAAAAGCAGGAGGCCTGAGGTGACGCCGCCCTCGCCGACACCCCCACCGCAGCGCGGCCGCTTCGCTGCCTTCGCGCGCCACCTGGCCCACATCTACCGCCTGGGCGTCAAGGAGCTGTGGAGCCTGCGGCGCGACAAGACGATGGTGGTGCTGATCGTCTACGTGTTCACGGTGTCGATCTACATCGCCGCCACCGCGATGCCCGACACGCTGCACCGCGCGACGATCGCCATCGTCGACGAGGACGACTCGGCGCTGTCGGCGCGCATCACCACGAGCTTTTACCCACCGCGCTTCATGACGCCGGCGCGCATCACGCTGGCCGAGATCGACCCGTGCATGGACAGCGGCCGCTACACCTTCGTGCTCGACATCCCGCCGGGCTTCCAGCGCGACGTGCTGGCGGGACGCGCGCCGCAGCTGCAGCTCAATGTGGACGCCACGCGCATGAGCCAGGCCTTCGCCGGCAGCGGCTACGTGCAGCAGATCGCACTGGCCGAGGTGAGCGAGTTCATCGAGCGCCACCGCGGCAGCAGCGTGCCGCCGGTGGAGCTGGCGCTGCGCGCGCGCTTCAACCCGGGGCTCGATCCGGCGTGGTTCGGCTCGCTGATGGAGATGGTCACCTCGATCACCATGCTGTCGATCATCCTGACCGGCGCGGCGCTCATCCGCGAGCGCGAGCACGGCACGGTCGAGCACCTGCTGGTGATGCCCGTCACCCCCGGCGAGATCATGCTCAGCAAGGTCTGGGCGATGGCGCTGGTGGTGCTGAGCGCGGCGGGCGTGTCGCTCGGGCTGGTGATCCAGGGCGCGCTGCACGTGCCCATCGAAGGCTCGATCGCGCTGTTTCTGGTCGGCACGGCGCTGCACCTGTTCGCCACCACCTCGATGGGCATCTTCATGGCCACCCTGGCGCGCAACATGCCGCAGTTCGGGCTGCTGCTGATCCTCACGATGATCCCGCTGCAGCAGCTCTCTGGCGGCGTCACACCGCGCGAAAGCATGCCCGAGTTCGTTCAGTACCTGATGCTGCTGGCGCCGACCACGCACTACACCGAACTGAGTCAGGCGATCCTCTATCGCGGCGCCGGCATCGAGGTGGTGTGGCGGCCGTTCCTGGCGCTGGCGGTGATCGGCGGCTTGCTGTTTGCGCTGTCGATGGCGCGCTTTCGCAAGACCATCACGCAGATGGCCTGAGCCTGCGCGGCGCGCCGGGGGGCGCTGCTATCGTCGCGCGCGCCCATCGCCGCGCTGCCTCCATGAAACACACCCCCACCGCCAGAGCGGACACCGACCTGGCGGCTTTCGAGCGCGCGACCTACGCCAAGGTGACTCGGCGGTTGCTGCCGTTCCTGCTGCTGTGCTACGTGGTCGCGTACCTCGACCGGGTGAACGTCGGCTTCGCCAAGCTGCAGATGTCGGTCGACCTCGGCTTCAGCGACGCCGTGTACGGGCTGGGCGCGGGCATCTTCTTCATCGGCTACTTCCTGTTCGAAGTGCCGAGCAACCTGATCATGCACAAGGTGGGCGCGCGGCTGTGGATCGCCCGGATCATGCTGACCTGGGGTTGCGTGTCGGCAGCGACGGCGTTCGTCAAGACACCCGAGATGTTCTATGCGGTGCGCTTCCTGCTCGGCGTGGCCGAAGCCGGCTTCTTTCCGGGCGTGCTGCTGTACCTGACGTACTGGTTTCCGGCGCAGCGGCGCGGCGGGATGACGGCACTGTTCATGACGGCCATCCCGCTGACCGGCGTTCTGGGCGGCCCGCTGTCGGGCTGGATCCTGCAGGCGTGCAGCGGCTGGGAGGGTCTGGCCGGATGGCAGTGGCTGTTCCTGGTGCAAGCCGCGCCGTCGATGCTCGCGGCCGTGGCCACGCTGTTGTTTCTCGATCCGGGCATCGCCAGCGCGCGCTGGCTGAGCCCGGCCGAAAAAGAACTCCTGCGCCGCCACATCGACGCCGAGCAACGCAGCAAGCCCGCCCACAGCCTGCGCGAGGTCTTCGTGAGCCCGTCGGTGTGGCTGATGAGCGCGATCTACTTCAGCTTCGTGATGGGCCTGTACGGCATCGGCTTTTGGCTGCCGACGATCATCCGCGCCACCGGCGTGACACAGCCGCTCGAGATCGGCTGGCTCACCGCCATTCCGTACGGTGTGGCGGGTCTGGTCATGCTGGCGGTGAGCGCGAACTCGGACCGGCGGCTCGAGCGGCGCTGGCATGTGGCGATCCCCGCCGCGCTGGGCGGGCTCGGGCTGCTGCTGAGCACGCTGTTTGCCCACAACACCACGCTGGCCATGGCCGCGATGACGCTGGCCACTGCGGGCATCGTCACCGCCTTGCCGCTGTTCTGGAGCCTGCCGACCGCGCTGCTCGGTGGCGCGGCGGCGGCCGCGGGGCTGGCGATGATCAACTCGATCGGCAACCTCGCCGGCTTCGTCAGTCCCTACGTCTTGGGCCTCGCCTCGGGGGCCACGCACGACACGCGCATCGGCATGGCGATCCTCGCGGTGTCGATGTTCATCGGGGCGGCGCTGACGTTGGTCGTCAAGCAGACCACCGCAGCGGGTCAGCACCCGTAGCGGCCCGGCAAGTCCTGGGCCACAGTCCGGGGCTTCACCACATCACATGAGGAAGCGACATGAATGACCACACGACCGACGACGCACTGATGACCCAGGCGGTCCTCGATTCGATCCCCGATGTGATCTTCTACAAGGACCTCGACGGCGTGTACCGCCGGGGCAACAAGGCCTGGGGCGAACTGGTCGGGCGACCGGTGGCCACGCTGCTGGGCAAGACCGATTTCGAGCTGTTCCCCCAGGACGTCGCCACGTCCTTTCGTGAACAGGACCTGGCGATGCTGCGCAGCCGGCAAAGCCAGCGCAACGACGAGTGGCTGGACTACCCCGACGGCCGCCGCGTGCTCGTCGAAACGCTGAAGGCCCCGGTGTTTGACCGTGATGGCACGCTGATCGGGCTGGTGGGCGTTTGCCGGGACATCACCCAGCGCGCTGGCTGAGCCAGCGACCGGCCAGCCGGGCCACGGCCTTGAGCGTGCCGGGCTCCTCGAACAGATGGGTTGCGCCGGGCACCACCTCGAGCTGCTTCACGCACCGCAGTTCCAGCAGCGCGGCGCGGTTGAGCTCGATCACCGCGGTGTCCAGACCGCCGACGATCAGCAGCGTGGGCGCTCGCACGCGCGCCAGATCGGCCCCTGCGAGGTCAGGCCGCCCACCGCGCGAGACCACCGCCGACACCGCTTCGGGATGCAGCGCCGCCACGCGCAGGGCGGCTGCCGCGCCGGTGCTCGCGCCGAACAGGCCCACGGGCAGCGGCCTGGCGCCCTGCTCCGTCTGCAGCCACGCCAGCGCCTGCACGAGCCGCCCGGCCAGCAGAGCGATGTCGAAGACGTTGGAGCGCACGGCGGCTTCTTCGTCGCTGAGCAGGTCGAACAGCAGCGTGTGCTGACCGCAGCCCTGCAGCACGCTCGCCACGTAGCGGTTGCGCGGGCTGCGATGGCTGCTGCCGCTGCCGTGCACGAACACCGTGACGCCGCACGCACCCGACACGCGAACGTACTGACCGGGCAACTGCGCCGCGCCGATGCGCACATCGTGCACGTCGACGATCTCATGGGGTGCCGGTGCGTGTGCGGCCATGGTGTTCAGGGTGCTGCCTTGTTCATGCCCTCACTGTGCGGGGCCGGGCGACGCCGGGCGTTGTCATCGCTCAATCGGTGACGGCCTGGGTATGCCAGCCTCGACCCGGGCGTGTGGTGAATGGCGAACAGGACAACCGACCTCGGCATGGAGCGCGAACACAAGAAGGAAGTGGCCTTCGAAGGCCGTCTGGTGATGCTGGGCTTTGGCTGCATCGGCCAGGGCGTCTTGCCGCTGCTGCTGCGCCACATCGCGCTGCGGCCCGAGCAGATCCTGGTCATCAAACCGCACGAAGCCGGTCTGGAGGTGGCCCGCGACTGCGGCGTGAAAACACTCGTGGCCAGGCTCGACCCCGACAACCTGTGGGAGGTGCTCGGCCCGCGGCTGGGCCGCGGCGACTTTCTGCTGAACCTGTCGGTCCATGTCGGCAGCGTCGAGTTGATCGCGCTCGCGCGCGAGCGGGGCGCGCTCTACCTCGACACGTGCATCGAACCATGGGCCGGTGCCCACGTCGACGTCATGTCGCCCCCCGCGCACAGAACCAACTACGCCTTGCGTGAAGCCGCACTGGCGTTGCGCAGCCCCGCGCGCAACGGCCCGACGGCGGTGCTCACGCATGGCGCCAACCCGGGGCTGGTGTCGCACTTCGTGAAGCAGGCACTGCTCGACATCGCCGCGGCCACCGGCGCGGCCGCACCGTCGCCGGCCACGCGCGAAGGCTGGGCCCGCCTGTCGCAATCGCTGGGCGTGCGCACGATCCACATCGCCGAGCGCGACACGCAGGTCGGCACGCAGCGCAAGGCGCCCGGCGAGTTCGTCAACACCTGGTCGGTCGACGCCTTCGTGGGCGAAGGCACGCAGCCGGCCGAACTCGGCTGGGGCAGCCATGAGCGGCACTTCCCGGCCGACGGTGCACGTCACGCGGCCGGCTCGCGAGCCGCCATCTACCTCGACCGCCCGGGCGCTGGCACCCGCGTGCGGTCGTGGACGCCGCTCACCGGCGCGCAGCACGGCTTTCTGATCACGCACGCGGAATCGATCTCGATCGCCGACCACCTCACGCTGGGCGATCCGGCCAGCCCCGAGTACCGGCCCACGGTGCACTACGCCTATCACCCCTGCGACGACGCGCTGCTGTCGCTGCACGAGCTGGCCGGGCGCAGCTGGCGCCAGCAGGATGCCGCGCGGGTGCTGAAAGACGAGATCGTCTCGGGCACCGACGAGCTCGGGGTGCTGCTCATGGGCCATGCGCGCGGCGCCTACTGGTACGGCTCGCAGCTGAGCATCGAACAGGCCCGCCGGCTTTGCCCGCACAACAACGCGACCAGCCTGCAAGTCGCCGCGGCGGTGATGGCGGGCGTGGTGTGGGCGCTGAAGAACCCGGCGCGCGACATCGTCGAGCCCGACGACCTGCCACACCACGAGCTGCTGCGCCTGTGCCGCCCTTACCTGGGCGACGTCGTCGGCGTGTTCAGCGACTGGACACCGCTGGTCGGGCGCGGCTGGCCGTTTGCCGAGGACATCGACGCCAGCGATGCGTGGCAGTTCAAGAACTTCCGCGTGGTCTGAGGCCGGCGCGGCTCACCAGCCCAGGGCATCGCGCAGCCGGTACCACGCCAGCCCGAGCCCCACCATCGTCGCGCCCAGCCGTCGCCCGCCGGGAAACGCCAGGTGACGCAACCGCGCGAAGACATCGAAGCGCGAGGCGTGCCCGGTCAGGGCCTCGGCCACCAGCCGCCCGGCGATGCCCGTGAGTGCCAGCCCGTGCCCCGAGAAGCCTTGCAGGCAGTACACGTTCGCAGCGCGCGAGCCGTCGCACGGCACACGCCCGAAGTCGGGCGCGCGGTTGAGCGTGACGTCGACCGCGCCGCCCCACACGTGCTCGACGCGCTGCGCGGCGAGTTGTGGAAACACCGCCACCATGCGCCGGCGCATCGTCTCGGCCAGGTTCGCCGGGCGCGACAGTCGATGGCTCTCGCAGCCGCCGAACAGCATGCGGCGATCGGCCGAGACGCGAAAGTAGTCGAGCACGAAGTTGTTGTCCGACACCGCCGATCCCGACGGAATCAGCGAAGCAGCCAGTGGCTCGGCCAGCGGCCCGGTCGACGCGATGAAGGTCTCGACCGGCATCACGCGACGCTCGACCTGCGGCGCCACGCCTTGCAGATACACGTTGCCGGCCAGCACCACCCAGCGCGCGCTCAGCACGCCGCGCGGCGTGACCAGTTGCGTGCGCTCGCCGGGCACCAGCGCGCTCACCCGCGTGCCCTCGTGGATACGCACGCCCAGCGATGCCGCGCCACGCGCCAGACCGCGCGTGTACTTGAGCGGGTTCAGGTGCCCTGAACGCGCATCGTGCAAGGCGCTGTGAAAGCGCGGGCTGGCGATCCACTGCGCGATCTCGCGCGGGTCGATGCGCGTGAGCGGGTAGTCGTAGCGCGAGGCGAGCCGATCGGCCAGCGACTCGAGCGCGCGGCCGCGGCGGGCGTTGACCGCCGCCATCAGGTAGCCGCTGCGCCACTCGGCGTCGATCGCGAAGCGCTCGCAGCGCTGGTGAATGATGTCCATCCCCTCAAGGCTGGCCGCCCAGACGATGCGCGCTCGTTCCAGCCCCAGCTGGCGCTCGACTTCCTGCGGGTCGCAGCCCAGGCCGTGAATCACCTGCCCGCCGTTGCGGCCGCTGCCACCCCAGCCCACCTCATGTGCTTCGAGCACGGTGACCGCGAAGCCGCGATCAGCGAGCTCGATCGCAGCCGACAGCCCCGCCAGCCCACCGCCCACGATCGCCACGTCGCACTGCGCCGAGCCGTCGAGCGCCGCAAACGCCCCATCACGCGGCAGCGCCGCCGCGTAGGCGCAATCACGCGCGAGATCGACGTCGGTATCCAGCAGACTCATGAGCGATCACCGGCAAGGCCCTGGTCAGCGACGCATCGGCCAAGCGCGGCGGGTGCGATCCACAAGACCGCACGGCACCGCTCACCGGCGTCTGACGCCTGCAGGTTGCGCCTTGCCGGGGCGTTCGCCGTTGCGCGCGGTCAGGCCGCGGCTTGTGCGGCGGTCGAGTTCGCCCCGAAACCGAGCTGGGCCTGGAACCGGGCCGGCACGGCAATCAGCATTCCGTATTTCCCGCAGGGAATGGTGTCGCCCGTCTTGAAAACATAGTTGACAGGCCTGCCAAGAAGCACGCTTCCCACCGTTCCGATCTGGCGGGACAACCAACCTTTCCGGCGCGATTCAGGCATTTGCCAGCAAAACCGATACCCCAGCGACTTCAACAGGTCGATGGCCTCGGTGGAGCCGTTTTCGAATTCACTCGCGTGCTGCTCGAAAATGATCAAGGGCT
>NCFZ01000176.1 GCA_002281415.1 Burkholderiales bacterium 28-67-8
CAGCAGATAGCGCTCTTCGGTGAGCGGCACAAATCCCAGGCCCTGGGTGCGCGCGGCGTACTCGGTGCCCAGGCCCACGTCGGCAGTGCCGCTGGCCACCGCCTGGGCCACCGCCGCAGGGCTGCTGAATGCAAGGCTCGCCAGCGCTGTCAACGCAGCCAGCGAGAGAGTCGATCGGGTGGTGTTCATGGGTTCGGCAGCCTTCGTGTTGAACTGACGTGCGGTCTTCACAGACCGCGTGATGGTGTGCACGCTGCGAATGTCCGCGCGATGCACGACGGTGTCTGTTCGGTGCCGCACTTCGGGGCCGAGGCATCGCCTGCGGCGCAAGCGCGCAACCTTGAATGCAGGCCCGATGTCAGGTCTGCTGCGACCCCTGCGGCGGTGCACCAGCAGCGCTGTGCTTGCATCGCAGCACCAGGTCAGTTCAACGAGATGCCGCCGATGGCAGGGGCGGTTCAGTCTGAATTGATGATCGTCAATGAGATCTGTCCATCCCCGTTGAGATGGTCGCCGACGCAGGGTCAGGCGGGACTATGCTGGCTATGGGATGTCGACAAACGCGATCGGAGCACCTCATGGACAAGATAAATGACCTGGCAGAACAGCACATCCGCGAATCAGCGTCGCGCCTGCGGAACATCGATGAGTTGATGGTTCGGGCACGCGCCACGTCGAAGCCAGAACTGGCGCCCCGTACCGAAGCGTTGCTCATGCAGATCCAGGCTGATCGCAACAAGCTCGCGCGCGAACTCGAGGAGATTCAGGGCCTGCCCCGTGGCGAGGGCTCAGAAATCATCAAGCGGCATGAGGGCTTGAACGGTTTGCTGGAGTCCCTGGGGCTGCAAGTCGAGCAGGTGCTCGGCGCGGTGTTCGAGCGGGGCAGGCGGCCGTGATCACCCGAACAGCCCATCGCGGCTTGTCCGAACGGTCCGTGTAGAGCGCAATCCAGTCGCTCAGCCCCGCGGGTCCCGCTGCGAGGCGATCCAGTCGACGATGGAAGGCCAATGCTCCTTCAGCGTGCGCGCACCCATGAACAGGCCGATGTGGCCCCCTGGCACGGTTTTCTGGACGATTTGCTCTGGCGGCGTGCCGAGGTATTTCGCGGTGGCCAGCGCCTGCGCCGGCGTCGTGATGTCATCGTCTGCCCCGGCCAGCAGATAGACCGGGCAGGTGATGTCGTGCAGGTCAAGCTTGCGACCCAGGCCGATGAAGTCGCCTTTGGCCAGGCGGTTCTCCTTGAACAGCGTTTTGATCACTTGAAGGTACCACCGGCCCGGCAGATCGATCGGGTTCTCGTACCAGCTTTTGAACGTCTCTTTTTTGGCCAGATACACCGGATCGTCGATGTGCTCGTAAAGGTCGACGTGGTCTTGGAAGTAGCTTTGCTCTGGGTGCATGTTCTTCCAGCCCTGCAGCATGTACTTGCCTTTGAGCAGGCCGCCGCCCAGCGCCACCAGTTCTTCGTAGAAAGATGCTGGCGAACGGTGGACCATGCGCGTGATGGGGCCGTCTCCGGCATCGGTATCAATCGGCGCGCCTGCCAGAACGAGTGAGTTGATCTTGTCGGGAAATCGCGCCGCAAGCATGGCCGACACCCAGCCGCCCTGGCAAAGACCGATCAGATTCACGCGCCCACCCAGATCGTCGATCGCAACGACCATCTCTGCCAGGTAGTTGTCGATCTCCAGATCCTTCATGTCATCGGTCGCCGTTTTCCAATCGGTCAGCGCCACATGACCCATGCCGTGGGCCAGCAAGGTCTCGACGAGGCTCTGGCCCTTGTGGTAATCGGCGATTACCGCCGTGTGGCCCGCGTGGGGCGCATCGACGAGCGTGGGAATCCCGCCTGGCGTGCCGTAATCGCGCAGCACCATGGTGCGAAGATCAAGCCGCGCCCGGTTCGGCGTCGCCAGCTCGGGACGCAGGTGGCCATGGATTCGGATGTCTTCCTCGACGAACTTGAGGTTCTTCGCGACCAGGGCGGCACCTTGCTCCCATAACGCGGCGGCCATGGTCATGGGCCACAGCGCCGGCACGCTGGTCAGTGACAGCTCATCGGGCTTCACCGCGTGGGTCTTGGACATCAGCTTCCTCTTGAGGTTCACGACGCTCGGCACGCCATCGCGGCGGCCGCAGCCATGGCGCCATGCATCGTGCGAGCCGGCGCGCCGCTAACGCGGGTGCCTTGCTGCCCGCGTGTCGGGACAACCCGCAGTTTGTGATCGCGCCGGCGCATTGGGCAAGGAGACGATGCGATCAGATTGCGCCCGCGCAATGCACGACCGTCCTGCCGCCATACACTTTTGTCAGGTCAAAACCCGGATCGAATGCTGAGGTCTGCCCGCTGGGCAGGGTCGTGATTCGGGGTGGGCCAGACACGCAGACAACATCATCCTGACTTCAACACTCGCGGCTGCAGCGTTGCCGCCATCTGCTGCATCACGCCCCGGATCCTCGAAGGTGGGCGCGGTGGTGTCGGTGCGTGGAAGCGTTGTCGACGTCCGCTTCGACGGCCACCTCCCATCGATTCACAACGTTCTTCTTGCCGGCGAGGACGGGCACGTCGTCATCGAGGTGCTGGCGCAGCGTGGTTCGCATCACGTGCGCGGCATGGCGCTGACGCCCACGCAGGGGTTGGCTCGCGGGGCTTCGGTGCGCGACACCGCAGCCCCGCTGCAGGCGCCTGTCGGTCCGGCGATTCTTTCGCGCATGTTCGACGTGTTCGGCAACACCATCGACCGTGAGGCTGCTTTGTCCGACGTCCAGTGGCGCTCGGTACATCGCGATCCGCCAGCGCTCGCGCGGCGCTCCACCCGGTCCGAGATGTTCGAGACGGGCATCAAGGTCATCGACGTGCTCGCACCGCTCGAGCGCGGCGGCAAGGCGGGTCTGTTCGGCGGGGCAGGCGTCGGCAAGACGGTGCTGCTCACCGAGATGATCCACAACATGATCCGACACCAGCAGGGCGTCAGCATCTTCTGCGGCATCGGCGAGCGGTCTCGCGAGGGCGAGGAGCTGTATCGCGAGATGAAGCAGGCCGGCGTCTTGCCGAACATGGTGATGCTGTTCGGGCAGATGAACGAGCCGCCGGGCGCACGCTTTCGCGTCGGCCATGCGGCACTGACGATGGCCGAGTATTTCCGCGACGACGAGCACCGCGACGTGCTGCTGCTCGTCGACAACATCTTCCGCTTCATCCAGGCCGGCTCGGAGGTGTCCTGCCTGATGGGGCAGATGCCCTCGCGCCTGGGCTACCAGCCCACCATGGGTACCGAGCTGGCCGGGCTGGAAGAGCGCATCGCCAACACCGAGGCGGGCGCCATCACGTCGATCCAGGCCGTATACGTGCCGGCCGACGATTTCACCGATCCGGCTGCGGTGCACACCTTCTCGCATCTGTCGGCGTCGATCGTGCTGTCGCGCAAGCGCGCCAGCGAGGGAATGTTTCCGGCGGTCGACCCGCTGCAGTCGAATTCGAAGATGGCCACGCCGGGCATCGCGGGTCAGCGGCACTACGCGCTCGCCCAGGAAGTGCGGCGCACGCTGGCGCAATACGCGCAGCTCAAGGACATCATCGCCATGCTCGGCCTCGAGCAACTTTCCGCGCGCGACCGCAGCGTCGTTGCGCGCGCGCGCCGGCTGGAGCGCTTTCTCACGCAGCCGTTCTTCACCACCGAGCAGTTCACCGGCCTGAAGGGCAAGCTCGTCGCCATCGCGGACACGCTGGATGGTTGCGAGCGCATCCTGCGCGATGAGTTCCAGGGCGTCCCGGAAAAGGCGCTGTACATGATCGGGACGGTGGCCGAGGCCAAGGGCCCGGCGCAGGTGGTGCAGGAGCCGACCCCCCAGGCGACTGATTCGAAGGCGGACGCCCATGCACCTTAGGGTTCTGCTTCCCTTCGAGGTCTTCGCCGACATCGGCGACGTCCTGCGCATCGTGGTGGAGACGCCCGCGGGCTCGTTCGGCCTGCTGCCGCACCGGCTGGATTGCGTCACGGCGCTGACGCCTGGCCTGCTGATCTACGAGACCCAGGCGCTCGGCGAGGTCTGCCTGGCCGTGGACGAAGGCGTGCTGGTCAAGGCTGGGCCGGAGGTGCTCGTGTCGGTGCGCCGAGCGATGGGCGGCGCTGATCTCGGCCAGTTGCGCGCTTTGGTGGAGCGGGAGTACCTGACGCTGGACGAGGACGAACAGAGCCTGCGCGAGGTTTCGACAAAACTGGAAAGCGGATTCATGCATCGCTTCGCGGAGTTTCAGCGTGAGTGACGGGCCCGAGCCCCAACGGCCAGCGTCCGGGCCGGCCAATCGTGGGCCGACGCTCGCCGGACAGGTTGGCGCCAAGGCGGCGCGCAAGCTCAGGGCGCGCCGTCATGCGGACCGGGGCGTCTGGTTCGGCCTCGGGATGATGGGGCTGATCGGCTGGTCGGTGGCCGTGCCGACGCTGCTCGGCGCAGCGCTCGGCCTGTGGCTGGACAAGGCCTATCCGGGCGGCAGGTCCTGGACGCTGGCCTTGCTGGTGGCCGGCCTGGCCATCGGCTGCCTGAACGCCTGGCATTGGGTCGTCAAGGAAGACAAGGCCATACAGGAGGAACAGGAAGATGGTGACGAGTGAACCGGGGATCCTCGCGCTGGCGCTCCTTGCGGGGGGTGCGCTCGGTGCGATGTTCTTCGGCGGCCTTTGGTGGACGGTACTGCGCGGCGCTTCGTCGGCCACGCCGGCGCGTTACGGCGGCCAGGCGGACCGGTTGGTGCTGTGCCTGGTCGGATTCGTCATCGTGCGAATGATCGTGACGCGGTTGACGAAGCCGCGCGCCAGCCGCCAGGCCCTCCCGACCCGCCCGGCGAAGGAGGCTCGCCATGCGCCTTAGCCCCGACGAGGTGATCTTCTGGCAGCACGGGCTGTTCAAGCTGAATGCCACCATCGCATTCACGTGGGCCTTGATGCTCGTGCTGGCGCTCGGGTCGATGCTGATCACGCGCATGCTGTCCACGGGACACGAACGTTCACGCTGGCAGAACCTGCTGGAAATCATCGTCACCGGCATCGAAAAGCAGATCCAGGAAGTCGGCTTGGGCCAGCCGAGACGGTATCTCGGTTTCCTGGGCACGCTGTTCCTGTTCGTCGCTGCGGCGAGCCTGTTCACCGTCGTGCCCGGCTACGAGCCGCCGACCGGATCGCTGTCGACCACGACGGCCCTTGCGCTGTGCGTGCTGGTGGCGGTGCCCTTCTTCGGCATTCGCGACCAAGGGCTGGGCGGCTACCTCAAGTCGTACATCGAGCCGACGCCGATCATGCTGCCGTTCAATCTCATCAGCGAAGTCTCCCGCACCCTGGCCCTGGCGGTGCGCCTGTTCGGCAACATGATGAGCGGGGCGATGATCATCGGCATCCTGCTGTCGATCACGCCCTTTTTGTTCCCCATCGTCATGACCTTGCTGGGCCTGCTCACCGGCATGGTGCAGGCCTACATCTTCAGCATCCTGGCCGCGGTCTACATCGCGGCCGCCACGCGCACTCGGGCTCGCAAAGCCAAGCCCAAGCCAGCGCTCGGCGCTTGAGGCAGTCACCAGGAACACAAAGGACACCCCATGGACAGCATGACCCTGATTGCGGTGGCATCGATCGTCACCGCCGGATTCACCACCAGTTTCGGCGCCATCGGCCCGGCGCTGGCCGAGGGACGCGCGGTCGCGACGGCGCTGACCTCGCTGGCGCAGCAGCCCGATGCATCGGCCACCATCACCCGCACCTTGTTCGTCGGTCTGGCAATGATCGAGTCCACGGCGATCTACTGCTTCGTGGTCTCGATGATCCTCATCTTCGCCAACCCATTCTGGAACCACGCCATCGCGCAGGTCGCAGGCAAGTAGGCCATGCTGATCGACTGGTTCACCGTTGGGGCGCAGGCGCTGAACTTCGCCATCCTGGTGTGGCTGATGAAGCGCTTTCTCTATCAACCCATCCTCGATGCGATCGATGCTAGAGAGGCGCGCATCGCCGCCGAACTCGCCGACGCCGCGGCCAGCAAGGCCGAGGCGGCGAAGGAGCGCACCGAGTTCCAGCACAAGAACGAAGTGTTCGATCAGCAGTGCGCCGCCTTGCTGAGCCAGGCCACCGACGAGGCGAACACCGAACGCAAGCGGCTGCTCGACGCGGCGCGGCAGGCGGCCGCGGAGTTCACTGCCAAGCGCGAGGAGACACTTCGAACCGAGGCCAGGAACCTGAACCAGGCCGTCGCCAGACGCGCCCAGGACGAAGTGTTCGCGATCGCGCGCCAGGCCTTGACGGATCTGGCCGATACCGGACTGGAAGAGCGAATGTGCGACGAGTTCACCCGGCGTCTGCGCGCCCTCGACGGCGACGCCAAGGACAGCCTGGCCCAGGCCCTCGGGTCCGCGGCCGAGCCAGCGAACGTGCGCAGCGCATTCGATCTGCCTGCGCCGCAGCGCGCGGCCATCGAGGCCGCGGTCCACGACACCTTCGGGCCTGACATCGCGCTGCGGTTCGAGACCGCGCCGGAACTGGTGGGCGGAGTCGAACTGCGCGCGAATGGACAGAAGGTGGCCTGGAGCATCGCGGACTACCTGTCGTCGCTGCAGCGAGGCGTGGGCGAACTACTGAAGGCGCAGGCCGTGCCCGAGCAACCGCCGGACGGCGCGACCGGGAAGGCTCTCCCATGAGTGCGTCACCCGCGGGCCTGCAGCGTGTCTTCGATCACGCCTTCGCGGGCCTGAGCCAGGCGCGAGAGCGGTTCGAGCCGCAGTTGATCCCGCGCGAGGTGGGCACGATCACCACGGTCTCCACGGGCATCGCCACGGTCAGCGGCTTGCCCGGCGTCGGCTTCGAGGAACTGATCCGTTTCCCCGGCGGCCTGCGCGGTATCGCCTTCAACGTCGACGAAGACGAGATCGGTGTCGTCCTGCTCGGCGACCATGTGCACCTGCACGCGGGCGACGAGGTCGAACGCGAAGGCCGGGTCATGGACGTGGCGGTGGGCGATGCCTTGCTGGGACGCATCGTCAACCCGCTCGGTCGGCCGCTCGATGGCGGTGGCGCCTTGAACACCACGGATCGCCTGCCCATCGAACGCCCCGCCCCAGCCATCATGGACCGCGCGCCCGTCACGGTGCCGCTGCAGACCGGCCTGAAGGTCGTCGATGCGCTGGTTCCCATCGGCCGCGGCCAGCGCGAGCTGATCCTGGGCGACCGCCAGACGGGCAAGACGGCGATCGCGCTCGACACCATCCTCAACCAGCGCGGGCGGGATGTCGTGTGCATTTATTGCGCCATCGGCCAGCGTGCCTCCGCCGTCGCCAAGGCGGCGGCCGTGCTGCGCGATAAGGGGGCCTTCGCCTACACCGTGATGGTGGTGACCGAGGGCAATGACCCACCCGGCCTTGCCTATATCGCGCCCTATGCGGCGACCAGCATCGCGGAGCACTTCATGGCAGCGGGCCGCGACGTGTTGATCGTCTACGACGACCTCACGCAGCACGCACGTGCCTACCGGGAGCTGTCACTGCTGTTGCGCCGGCCGCCCGGCCGCGAGGCGTTTCCGGGCGACATCTTCTACATCCACGCGCGGTTGCTCGAGCGCGCTACTCATCTGCGCCAGGAACTCGGTGGCGGCTCGCTCACCGCGCTGCCCATCATCGAGACCGAGGCGCAGAATATCTCGGCCTACATCCCGACGAACCTGATTTCGATTACCGACGGTCAGATCATGCTGTCGCCGTCGCTGTTCGACCTGGGCGTGCTGCCCGCGATCGACGTCGGCCAGTCGGTCTCGCGCGTCGGCGGCAAGGCGCAACGGGCGGCCTACCGCACGGTGGCGGGCGACCTCAAGCTCGCCTACGCGCAGTTCGAGGAACTCGAAGCCTTTGCCCGCTTCGGCGCGCGACTGGATGACGACACACGCAAGTCCATCGAACATGGGCGACGAATCCGCGCCTGCCTCAAGCAGCCGGAGTTCGCGCCGGTGTCAGTGCCCGCACAGATCGCAGTCCTGCTGGCGTTGACGACCGGCCACTTCGACGCGGTGCCGATGGACCAGATGGCGGACGCGGAGCGTGCCGTGAGCGAGGCCGCGCTGGATCTTCCGGCGGATCTGTGTGAGCGCCTGGGCAGCGCCGACGCCCTGAGCGATGCAGACCGCGCAACGATCGTCGAGGCCGCCCGCCATGCACTCGAAACCTTCCGGCCCAAGGCTGGCTCGATCAAAGCGGAATCCGCGGGTGAGCCCATCACCCCGGATCGACACTGAAGCGAACACGTCACCGTCAGGAGAGCGCGTGCACATCCAGATCCCCCGCCGACCACGACATCGACGGCCGCTCCGCGCGATCGGTAGGGCAGCAGGCCTGATCCACGCGGGCCGGGTCCAAGCCATGCGGAAAGATCGATGAGCGACAGCACGGCAAGCCTGCGGCGCAAGATCGCCAGCGCCGGCGACCTGCATTCCGTCGTTCGCACCATGAAGGCGCTGGCCGCCTCGAGCATCGGACAGTACGAGAAATCGGTGGCTGCGCTGGGCGACTACGCCCGGACGGTGGAACTAGGGCTGGGCGAGTGTTTTCGGCAAGGTGGCGTGACGGCCAAGCCATCTGGCGTGATGCGTGGATCGTCGCCCGAGGGCATCCGTGCCGTCGTCTTCGGTTCTGACCAGGGCCTGGTCGGGCGCTTCAACGAGATCGTGGTCGATCACGCCATCGCCGCCCTGGCCGCGCTGCCAGGAACGCCCCGGGTCTGGGCCGTCGGTGAGCGGGTGCATGCGCGCCTGGCCGACGCGGGTGTTCGGCTGAGCGAGCTCTACGCCGTGCCGAGTTCCGTCCAGGCCATCACCCCGCTGGTCGGGCAGATTCTGGTCGCGCAGGAAGCCGGCACCAGCCCAGGGCAAGCCACCGAACTCCACCTCTTCTACAACCGCCCCAGCGCGGCAGGCGCGTATGCACCCGTCAGCCAGCGACTGCTGCCGCTGGACGAGAGCTGGAGCCGCGAGCTCGCTGGAGGTCGCTGGCCAACCGCCTTGCTGCCGGAGGTCATCGGGTTCGGTGGCGCGACCCTGCGGGCGCTCATCCGCGAGTATCTGTTCGTCTCGCTCTTTCGGGCATGTGCCGAGTCGCTGGCGAGCGAGAACGCCAGCCGCCTGGCGGCGATGGAACGCGCCGACCGGAACATCGACGAGTTGCTGCAGAGTCTGAAGGGCACGTTCCACCGCCTGCGCCAGAGCAGTGTTGACGAGGAACTGTTCGACGTGGTCTCGGGTTTCGAGGCATTGACAGCGCCCTCACAACGGCCAAAGGAAGCGAGTTGAAGATCGATTCAGAGGACTTTCAGGTGCACGAAGGCGACGAGGTGCATCTCGACCAATGGCCGACGCTGGTGAAGCCGGTCTATCGGTCGAAGAAGAAGTATCTGCAACTGCTCGAAGAACAGGTGGCCGAACTCAGCGAGTTGCAGCGGCTTCTTTATGCATCCAATCACCACGCGGTGCTGCTGATCTTTCAGGCGATGGACGCCGCCGGCAAGGACGGTGCCATCCGGCACGTGATGTCCGGCGTCAATCCGCAGGGCTGTCAGGTCTTCAGCTTCCAGCACCCGAGTGCTATGGAACTTGATCACGACTTTCTGTGGCGCACCACCCAGTGCCTGCCCGAGCGCGGCCGGATCGGCATCTTCAACCGCTCCTACTACGAGGAGGTGCTGATCGTTCGCGTGCACCCGCAGATTCTTCTCGGCCAGAGACTTCCGGATGGGGTGATCGATCAAGAAACCATCTGGCAAGGGCGCTATCGGTCCATCGTCGAGCACGAGAACCACCTCCATCGCAATGGCACGCGCATCATCAAGTTCTTCCTGCACCTCTCGAAGGAGGAGCAGCGCAAGCGCTTC
>NCFZ01000177.1 GCA_002281415.1 Burkholderiales bacterium 28-67-8
CGAGCGGCTTCGCGGTCTTGGCCAGGTGGTGAGTACGGACCAGAAAAGGGACGTGTTCCCTAATGGCCGTGCCGAAAGCATCATGGACAACTACAACGCTTTCGACTTCCGGGAATTCTGGGTTGAAGCGCCGATCGGTGACCGTGTCACGGTCAAGTTCGGTCGTCAGCAGTTGGTGTGGGGCGAGTCGGACTTCTTCCACGCGATGGACGTGGTTCATGGCTACGACCTGAGCTGGCGTCTGTTCTTCGAAGGCGAGAACGAAGAGTGGCGCAAGCCGCTGATCTTGCTGTCGACCAAGATCCGCATCCCCGAAGCGAATGGCATGTTCCAAGCGTTCATTCGTCCGGGTTGGGACCGTTGCTCCGACATCGGCAACACCTATGACATCAACGGTGGCCGCTGGTTCTTCCAGCCTTACCGTGGCTTTAACCTGAGCGCCATCACCACGAAGGACTGCGACCAGAAGGATTGGAAGCAAGACGACGTGACCGGCGGTGTGCGTTGGCAAGGTGAGGCGTTTGACGTCAACTACTCGCTGGCTTACATCAACACGTTCTCGGCGGATCCGGTTGCGAATCCTAGCCAGGCTGCGGGCTTGACCCCGTTCAAGGGCTCGACGGCTAAGGGCTTCTTCTTCGATCGAATCCATCCGAAGATTGACGTGTTGGGCGCCACGGTGAGCGGCTATTCGGCAATGCTTGACTCGGTGATCAGCGTTGAAGCGTCCTACACCATCGACCAGCCCTATAACTTTGGTACCGGTGCCTTTGGTGCACCAAATGTTGTTGGCAATGTCGGTAATGGCCTCGGCGGTATCAAGCTGAAGGACGTGGTTAACGTCATGCTGCGCATGGACCACAACCTGAAGCTGGAAGACATCTTGGGCACCACGCGTCCATCGTTCTCTTCGATTCAGTTGTTCGACACCATGGTGGTGGACTACAAGAAGAAGGAAGACTTGGTTCGCCTGTTCGCCTTCGGTTCGCCGCTCAAGGAACACAACACCATTCTGACGATGTTCACGGTGTTGAATTACATGAACGACAAGATCAACCCAAGCTTCGTCCTCGGGTTCGACTTGGGCAATGGTGGTGGCTTCGCGATTCCGGCCGTTGCGTTCACTTTGAACGACAACTGGGTCGGCAAGGTCGAGGCTGACATCTTCTGGAGTGGCGGTCGCAGCAGCACCCACCAGTTCGGTGGTGACCGCTCGCAACTGTTCGGCTACTTCGACAAAGCCAGCCAGCTGGTTTTCCGTTTGACCCGTCAATTCTGATTTTAGGAGTTTCGAAAATGACTATTGAGACCAATGGAATGGATCGCCGCGACGTTCTGCGCGCTGGCGTGGCAGGTGCAGCAACCGTGGCAACCGGCCTGGCTTCGATGCCAGCCCGTGCTGCCAAGGAACTGCCTGAAGGCTTTGTGATCAACAAAGACAACTACGACAGCATCAAGAACGACACGTTCGAAGGCAAGACGATCGCCTCCATGACCATCGAAAAGATGGAGTGGATGATCAAGAACTACAACACCACGATGAAGCTGGTCCATTCGAAGAAAATCGAAATGGACAAGAAGTACATGCAAGCCACCAAGGAAGGTGCGCCTAACGTCCAATTCAACCCGGCTGACCGTACGGTCTCGGGTTGGAAGGCCGGCATGCTGTTCTGGCCTAATCAAGTGGACCCGAAGGACCCTAACGCTGGCGACAAGCTGCTGTGGAACCTGCGTGCCGCAACGTACGGCGCCACCATGGACCTGCGTGACATCGCTTGGGCGTTCCTGGATGCCAAGAATGGCTACGAGCGCGTGCAAGCGTTCCAGTCACGTCGCTACTACATGGAAGGCCGTCTTGACGGTGGCCCCGTGACGGTTGGTGACGGCACGATCTCGCAAAAGACGTACTTCGTGGCAATCTACCCGCAAGACATTCGCGGTCTGGGTCTGTTCTCGGTTCGTTACAACCAAGCTGACTCGAAGAAGCCTGATGACTCTTACGCCTACCTGAAGTCGGTTCGCCGCGTGCGTCGCCTGTCGGGTGGCGCCTGGATGGACCCAATCGGTGGTACAGACCAGCTGTATGACGACTGGGACATCTGGGACGCTGCTCCCACGAAGTACAAGTCGAACAAGCTGTTGTCACGTCGCTGGATTCTGGCTATTGCTCACAGCCCAGAAATCAGCGTTGACTTGGCCTTCCCGTTCACGGAGCCAGCCAAGCGCTTCCCACGTATCGGCATCACGATTCCTCCTCACTTCAACCCAGCACCGGACGTTGGCTGGGAGCCACGTGAAGTGTTCGAAATCGAAGGCGTTTGCCCGGACGAGCACCCGTACAGCAAGAAGACCGTGTACATGGAATGCGACTTCCCGCGTCCATACCTCGGCTTCTCGCTGGACCGCAAGGGCGAATTCTGGAAGATGTTCATCTTCCAAAACCGTCCAGACACTGGTGATGATGGCTACCAGGCAGTGATGCCTGTGCTGGGTCACATCATCGACGTCAAGCGCGGTCACGCCACCAACTGGTCTTCGAACATGAAGTCCAATCCAAAGGGCGTCACGGAACAGATGGTTTCGCTGAACGTGCTGGAAGAAGTTGCCACTGGTACCGGCAAGTAACAGTACAGGGTTGACCTGATCTGCGGTCGCGTCTTCAAGACGCGCCGACCCACCATCGCTTCATGCGGTGGCGGGTTTTTCTATTTGTGGGATTTGTAATTGCAATCTCACACTCAATGCTTCTAACCCGGGCGCGCCTTAGCATTCACCACCGGTTAGGTGCGATTGGCGGTTGCAGCACTTCGCTCACTTTTAAATCTTTATTGAGGAGATGATCATGTACACGAAGACGTTTCATTCCAACTCTATTGAATGGCAACCCAGCGGCATCGATGGCGTGACGTTCAAGACTCTCGATGGCGACATGACAACGGGCAAGTCGGTGGTCGTCTATCATTTTGATGCAGGCTCCGTCGTCCCAGCTCACTCGCACACGCACTCCGATGAACTCGGCTACGTACTGGACGGTGATTTCATCGAAGGTGGGGTCGCGTACCACGCTGGGTCCGTCTTCGCAGCGCCGGCTGGTACGGTTCACGGCGAGCACCGAACCAATACCGGATGCACGGTGATGTTCGTGTTGTCCGACACCCTCGATTTCGTGACAGCGTGAGGATGCCCTTCGTCACAACAGGACGTTCGGGCTGACAGTCGCGGTACCAACGAGCCCTAGATTGAACGGCTGTTGCGTCTTGCGCAGCAGCCGTATTGGCTTTGTGGTCGGTGGCGTTGGTCGAATATCAATTCAAGGCCTGTGATTGGACGAAGCGGGGCACGAGTTCATCAGCTCACAGCGTTCGGCCTCGCTGAATCGGGGTACGTTGCGTGGTCTCACGCTTGCCGTGCCGCGCGGAAAGGTTGCGGGCTTGATTGGTGCGTCAATCGCTGAGTTGCGGGCTCGGGCAATACGAGGTGTTGATCAGCGGCAGTGCACACGCCGCCGTGGTTTCCGACTCGTTGGTCAAATGGGCGATCGCTCCAGCGTTGGTGGTGATCCGTTCTTGTGGGTACGAGCCTTGAGCCCGACTGAATGAGTGAACCTGAATGGACCGCGGTACGGCTTTCGCTGGAGTTGGCCGCGACCAGCACGTTGATTCTGTTGCTGCTCGGTACGCCGATGGCATGGTGGCTGGCTCGTAGCCGGTCCCGACTGAAGCCCCTGTGCTCGGCCTTGGTGACGATGCCGCTGGTGCTCCCGCCTACGGTGCTCGGCTTTTACCTGCTGTTGTTGACGGGCCCGCAGGGCGCGGTCGGGCAGCTGACGCAGTCCATGGGACTCGGGCTGCTTCCGTTTACCTTTGGCGGCTTGGTGGTGGCGTCGGTGCTTTACTCGTTGCCATTCGTCGTGCAACCGCTGCAGCAGGCGTTCGAGGCGATTCCCGTGCGCGTGCTGGAGGCCGCATCTTCCTTGCGTGCCAGTCCGCTGGATCGATTCTTCAGCGTCGCGTTACCGATGGCCCGCCCGGGCTTGTTGACCGGGGCCGTGCTGGGATTCGCGCACACCGTGGGCGAATTCGGCATGGTGCTGATGATCGGCGGCAACATACCGGACAAGACCCGCGTGTTGTCCTTGGCGCTCTATGAGCATGTGGAGTCCGGTGAACTGGCCGACGCGCACCGCATGGCCGCCGGATTGCTGTTGTTTTCCCTGATTGTTCTGTTGGTGTTGCACTCGGTAAACCGCGCCGGACGTGGGGACGTGCGGCCGTGATCGACGTACACCTGCAACTGGCGCGCGCTGATTTCGCGCTCGAAGTGATGCTGAGCTTGCCGCTTCGCGGAATCACCGGTCTGTTTGGTCCGTCGGGTTGCGGCAAGACGACGGTCCTGCGCGCGCTGGCCGGCTTGGACCGAGCCAGCGGGCGGGTCGCGCTTGGAGATCACGTTTGGCAAGACGATGCCAGCGGCTGCTTTGTCCCGACGCATCGGCGCGAGTTGGGTTACGTGACTCAAGAGCACTCGTTGTTCCCACACCTTGACGTGAGACGCAACCTTGAATTCGGCCTGAAGCGTGTCGATGTCGCGTACCGACGCGTGGCGCTCGACTGTGTGGTCGAGTTATTGGGGATCGGCCGCTTGCTGGGAAGGCGCGTGCTCACCTTGTCGGGCGGAGAGCGCCAGCGCGTGGCGATCGCCCGCGCCGTGCTCACGAGTCCTGCGCTGTTGCTGATGGACGAGCCGCTCTCAGGTCTCGATGCCGCACGCAAGTCAGAGGTGCTGCCCTACATCGACCTCCTGAATCACGAGTTGGACATCCCTGTGATCTATGTCAGCCACGCCATCGATGAGGTCGTGCGGCTGGCCGACCATCTTGTCTTGATGGACGCAGGCAAAGTGTTTGCGGACGGGCCGCTGTCCGAGATGCTGGCCCGACTGGATGTGCAGTCTCCGCTGGGCGAGGATGCTGGCGTGGTGCTTGACGCCGTGGTCGGCGAGCGTGATGCGCAGTGGCAACTGGCACGGCTGGACGTTGCTGGCGGTGGATGCGTGCTTTGGGCGCGTGATCAAGGTGCGGCTCTCGGGCACAAAGTCCGCTTGAGGGTGTTGGCACGCGATGTCAGCCTGGCACGCGCGCCAGACCCTGACAGCAGCATCACCAACCAACTGGCG
>NCFZ01000178.1 GCA_002281415.1 Burkholderiales bacterium 28-67-8
ACGGGTCGCTGGCGGATCGGTGTAGCGGCCTGTGGAGCGGCCCGAAAGGAGTGATCACGAAGGATCGGGAGGGTTTTTAGGAAAGCTTGAAAGCGCTGTATGAAACCGCTTTCATAGAAGGATAAAGAGCAGCTCAAGCGCTTTCAATAGCGTTGGATTGGAGATTTCCCTTAGTGGTGGATCAGAAAAAACCCGCGCTTCAGCGGGCCTTGCCCAGCGCGCCCGGTGCCACTGAAAGCACCTTGCCGTCGCTGAAGCGCACGTTGATCGGCGAGCGCGTGGCGTTGTAGGCGAGGTAGGTGCGCGAGCCGTCAGCACGCTTGAACACCGAGAACAGCGTGGTGTCGGCGGTGACGCTCAGATCAGGCGTGCCCATGTCGGCCAGGCTGAGCATCCAGTGCAGCGCGTGGGTGCGGGTGTCGCCGACTTCAACGCTGCCCCAGCGGTCCCACATGGCCAGCGCTTCTGCCGGGTCTGCCAGCGCCATGTACTTGGCGAAGACGTCTTGCCAGATGTCGGCCGGCGGCGGGTTCGTGGGCTTCTTGCCGTGCGCGGCGTAACCGGCCATGTCGCCCTTGAGCGTGCCCAGGCTGCGCTTGATGAACGCGGGGTCGGTCGCCAGGTAGTTGGACGCCGAGGTGACGGGCAGCAGGTTGATGCCCTTGATCTGCCGCGGCTCGTCGGTCCACCACGTGTTGTGCGCGTACTTGCCGCCAAACAGCATGCTGACCTCGACGTTCTTGTATTCGGGCGCCAGCACCAGGTGGTGGATGTCGAACCAGTAATGGTTGATGGCGTTGATTTCGGTGGTGTAGAGGTAGATGCCCAGATCGCGCAGCTCGCGGTTGCCGGTGGCCTCGGCCCACAGGATCAGCGCGGCCCAGGCGTGGACGGCCTCGGACGACGACTCCTGGTTGTTGCCGTATGGACCGAGCCCGATGCCCGAGGCCCACGAGTGGCCCTCGTACGGGTCGAAGTTGCGCAGGAACGGAAAGTCGGCCCGGCCTCGCTGCGCGGTAGCGATGTCGGACACTAGCAGCTCGACCATGCCGCCCCATTGCGAGCGCGCGGCCCAGGCCGGGTCGCGCAGGGCGATCTCGGCGGCCACACGGATCCAGTAGCCGTAGTGGAAGTGGTGGTCGTTCATCTGCGCCACGGCAAAGAATTCATCGGGGTAGGTGACGACCGTGCCCAGCTGCTTGTCGTAGTGGAAGTAGCTGCGCCCGGCGCCACTGAACCACCACTCCATGCGCTCGCGGGTCAGCTTGAGGAGCTGGTCGCGCGCGTCGGTGTCGCCTTGCTGCTCGGCCACGCCCATCAGCTGCGTGAGCCGCTGCAAGCCCTTGCCCTGCCAGTACGCGCTGGTTCGCCAGTCGTCGATGTTTTCCTTGTCGGGCAGCAGCTCGCGGCGCTTGCGCACGTCGGTCTTCATGAGCTCGCGCAGCTCGCTGCCGCGGCCGGCGTCGGTCACGGCCGGCCACAGCGGCACGAAGCCGGTGTAGGCGGCCGTGGTGGTGAACGAGGGCGCGGCGATCAGACGGATCTTGCCGCGCAGGGTGTCGAACGCGGGGCCGAGCTTGTCGACCACCGCCGGGTTGTTGAACCACTGGTGCGGATACAGCCCCATCAGCGGCGTGGTGTTGTCGCCTTCCATGGCGCGCGTGGTGGTGCGCAAGGTGGTGTCCATGCGGCTGTGCGCGGCGTCGAAGTTCCATTCGACACGCGTGTCGGTCACGAAGGCGTAGGCGTGGCGGGTGAACAACTGCAGCGTGGCGGGTTGCTCATCGGGCAGCGCCGCGGCCGAGACGTAGCCGCTGCCGGCGGGCAAGCGGGCGATCCATTCGGTGGGCGAGACGGACTCCCAGCGCACGCCGGTCGGGCCGAACAGCGCGTAAGCCAGGCCTTTCACGCGCAGGGCCAGCACCCGCGGATCGGCACCGGCGGCAATGCGCTCACCCGGCGCAGGCAGCGACACGCGCACATCGCCGCGCGAGATCTGCACATAGGCATACGGGCTGCCGTGGGCGATGGTCGAGAGCATGCGGTCGGCGCCGCTGGCCTGCTCGATGTCGATCGACCAGTCGCCGGCCTTGGCCAGCCTGGCCGGGCCGGGCGCAAAGGCCATCGGCGAGATGACCAGCGGGTCGCGGTGCGGGTAGTGGATCTCGACGTCGCGCCGCTCGGTCGGGAGCACCAGACGCGTGGCCAGCGCCATCTCGAGGCCGGCCGGCGTGGCCTTGAAGGTCAGCGGCTGCGCGTAGATGACCTCGGGCGCGGCATTGAAGATCAACGACGAATACCACTGGTTGGTGGGCGCGGCCTGCCGGGCCATGGCTTCGGTGCGAAAGGTGGCGACAGGGGCCGGTGCATCACCACGCCGCGGGCTGAGCCAGTAGCTGCCGGCACCCAGCTTGACCGGCTGGGCCATGGTGCCCGACGCCAGTGCCAGCGTGATGAAGGCGAGAGTGCAGGTGCGGGTGATGACGGTCATGGCGGCTGGTCCTGTCGGGTCTGATACCCGCCGGAGAACTGTAATGAAAGCGCTTTCACAACTCAATCGCAGGTTTACCCGCGGACCACCCGGTGTGCGCTGTGCGGGCATGAGATCACGGTGTGAGCCTTGTGGTTTCGGGGGTAAACACGGGCGTTGCCGGATTGACGCCACGAGTCGGATTCCTCTATCCTGTGAAAGCGCTTTCACGCGGATTCAGCCCTGACCCAACATGCACATCCAAACGAACACCCGCGGGCTTGGCCCGGTACCCGAACAAAAGCCCGATGCGGCCACTCGCCGCGCGGTGCGCTCGCTGAGGCAGGCCGTGGCGCTGGCGGCCCTGCTGGCCGGCGGTGCGGCCCACGCCGTCGACTTTGGCCCGTTCACCCTGAACGGCTTCCTCAAGGCCGAGGTCAAGCGCGGCAGCAACAGCTGCGAGAACTGCCAGCTGAACCCCGGGCCGCCCAAGGGTTTTGCCTTCAAGGACATGGTGTGGGCCGATGAACTGATCCCGGGCTCGCACTACGGCCCGGCCACCAACGACGTGACCTTGTTCCAGCCCTGGCTGGGCGCTCATTTCGACCTGCCTGGCGGCTTCAAGATCTCGGGAATGCTGAGCCAGCGCTGGCGCGACTGGCACCTGGACATCCCCGGCTTCCTCTACGAGCGCAACGTGGCCATCAGCCACGAGACCTACGGCCGGCTCGCCTACGGCTCGATGACCACGCGCACCTGGAGCGTGGCCGACTACCCCTACGGCACCAACATCGGCCTGGCCGACGAATGGGCGTCGACCGGTGCGGGCTACGGCCTGCTCGAAGAGGCGGTGCGCTACACCACGCGCCCGTTCGACGTGTTCGAGGGCGACCTGGTGCTCGAGGCCACCTATGACAACGGCAACGGCAAGTTCAAGCGCAACAAGCCTCGCTTCTGGGAGTTCTACGTCCAGTACCACCGCGGCGATCTGGTCGTCGACGCGATGTTCCAGGACACGCGCAATGGCACTCCGGGCGCCTGGAGCCACGGCCCGTTCACCGGGCTGACGCCGTTCCCGCGAGACGACGCCAAGCTCGGCAGCTCCGGGCAGGGCATGGCCATGGTGATGGCGCGCTACCAGATCAACTCGAACTACGAACTCACTGCCGGCATCCGCCGCAACCGCTGGAGCGGCGCCTACGCGGTGTGCGTGTCCAACTGCGGACCCAACTCGGGCCAGTGGAACAACATGTTCAACGTGGACTGGGGTGGCACGCGCGACGGTGTGACCAACCCGGGCTACGCGGCCACCTCGGTCGACGGCATGCTGGGGCTGCGCTACCGCGTGGGCAAGTGGGTTGCGCACACCGGCATGGCGTACCTAGGCAAGGCCAGCACCCACAACCCGAGCGACCGCGGGCAGCACAACGATGCGCTGGTCAACACCGTGGGGCTGGGCTACGAGTTCTACCCGGGCTTCCAGATCTACAGCATGGCCGGCATGGTGAATTACGGCCGGCGCGGCCTGTCGCCCATGTCCGTGCCCGGCAATGCCGCGATCTCCAACGTCGATTCCCGCGTCAGCAAGCACGGCAACTGGTTCGGCATCGGCACGGTGTGGGTCTGGTGACCGCCGCCCGCTGCCCAAGCCACCCTTCCCAGACATTCACAGGATTTCCCACCATGTCGCATTCCTGCGCCAAGTTTCTTCGCCTCGCGCTGTCTTGCGCGTTCGCGCTCCTCGTTGCCGCCTGCGGCGGTGGCGGCAAAGTGCCGCTCCCGGCCGACACGGGCGTCGCGCTCCGGGCCTTGCCCTCGGACATCAGCGATCGCAAGGCCGTCAGTTATTCGCCGTACCGCACGATCGAGTACATCTCGCCCGGTGTGCCGACCCGCGAGCCGCCGGTCAACGAGCCCGACCTGTCGCTCCACATCGCCGAGGACCTGGCGCTGCTGCACCAGGGTGGCTTCCGGCTGATCCGGCTGTTCGACAGTTCTGACCGGATGGCCAAGGTGGTGCTGCAAACGCTGGCTGCCAACCCGAGCTGGGACATCAAGGTCATGCTGGGCATGTACGTCGTGGCCAACGACTCCATCAGCCAGGCCGAGATCGCCCGCGGCGTGGCGCTGGCCAAGGACCCGCAGTTCAAGGACATCATCGCCGCGGTCAGCGTGGGCAACGAGACGATGGTGAACTGGTCGTTCAACAAGGTGTCGCCGGTGGCGATGGCCGGCTACCTCAAGAGCGTGCGCGGCCAGATCACGCAGCCGGTGACCACCGATGACAACTGGGCCTTCTTCGCCAAGGCCCCATCCGAAAGCAATGATCCCAAGGGCATCCTGGCGACGATCGATTTCGTCTCGATGCACAGCTACCCGCTGCTCGACACGGTGCCGCCGGCCGTGGCGCGCTGGGACTGGCAGCAGATGAGCACCCCCGCGCCGCAGCGGGCGGCCGCGATGATGGACGCCGCGCTGGCCGCGTCGAAACTCGACTACGCCGATGTGCGCGCCCATCTCGACAGCCAGGGCTACACGACCATGCCCATCATCATCGGCGAGACCGGCTGGAAAGCGCTGCCTTCGCACGGTGAGCTGAACCGCGCGCATCCGGTCAACCAGAAGATGATGTACGAGCGGCTGATGGCCTGGGCTGCAGAGTCCAAGGGGTGGTCCAGTCGCTGTATCCGTCTGTCCCCTGGGACACGGTCTACACCGACGCCGACGCGCTCTATGCGCCCGACGTGACCACGGGCGACCCCGGTAGCGCCCTGCGCTACACCGTGTATGCCGATGCGGTCACTTCAGGCGAGGCACTGGCGCCCGGCATCCAGTTCTTCGGCTGGGACTCGCCGGCTCTGGCCTACGGCGGTGAAGCAAACCCCGAAGCCGTGTGGCCGGATGATGCGCCGCCTTCGGGCGGTGTCGCCAAAGGACTGGACATCAGGCCGGCGCCTACCTCATGGGGCTGGGGCTTCTTCCTGATCCCGACCACGACGTATACCGATCTGTCCTCGTTCTCCGGGGGGAATCTGAACTTCCGCATCAAGACGACCTATCCGGGCAAGATCGAGGTCGGGTTTTTCACGGGTAGCAACGGTGCGAAAACGGCATCAGACGTCTATCTGGTCCTCGATCCATCCGTACCGACGCACGGCTACCGGAACGATGGCCAGTGGCACCAGATCTCGATTCCGATCAGC
>NCFZ01000179.1 GCA_002281415.1 Burkholderiales bacterium 28-67-8
CGGGTGCCGCGAAGGGTGTCCACGTCGACCTTCAGCGCGATCAGCGCCACGGCGCGTCCCTCAACGCTCCGATTCGACCAGCGAGCGTGCCTCGACCACCTTGGAGCGGTACGAATCAAAGATGCGACGCAGCGCGGTCTTCATGTCGACGGTGGGCTTCCAGCCGAGTTCCTCGACGGTGCTGGTGATCTTGGGCAGACGGTTCTGCACGTCCTGGTAGCCCTTGCCGTAGAACTCGCCCGACGACACGTCGACGATGCGGGTGAGTGCGGCACCGCTGGCGTATTCGGGGTACTCGGCGGCCATCGCCAGCATCATTTCGGCCAACTCGCGCACCGAGTGGTGGTTGGCCGGATTGCCCACGTTGTAGATGCGACCCGACGCCACGCCGTTGACGTTGGCGATGATGCGCATGAGCGCGTCGATGCCGTCGGTGATGTCGGCAAAGGCACGCCGCTGCTCGCCGCCGTCGACCAGCTGGATGGGTTCGCCGCGCACGATCTGCCCCAGGAACTGGGTGACCACGCGCGAGGAGCCTTCCTTCGATTCGAAGATCGAGTCGAGCCCCGAGCCGATCCAGTTGAACGGACGGAACAGCGTGTAGTTCAGGCCTTGTTCCATGCCGTAGGCCGCGATCACGCGGTCCATCAGCTGCTTGGAACACGCGTAGATCCAGCGCGGCTTGTTGATCGGGCCGCACACCAGCGTGGACGACTCGGGATCGAACTCGTCATCGGGGCACATGCCGTAGACCTCGGAGGTCGACGGGAACACCAGATGCTTCTTGTACTTGACGGCCGCCCGCACGATCGGCAGGTTGGCCTCGAAGTCGAGCTCGAACACGCGCAGCGGCTCGCGCACGTAGGTGGCCGGTGTGGCGATGGCCACCAGCGGCAAGATCACGTCGCACTTCTTGACGTGGTACTCGACCCACTCCTTGTTGATGGTGATGTCACCCTCGAAGAAGTGCATGCGCGGATGCTTGACGGTATCGCCCAGGCGGTTGGACGCCATGTCCATGCCGTAGACCTCCCAGTCGGTGGTCTCGAGAATGCGCTGGGTCAGGTGGTGGCCGATGAAGCCGTTGACGCCCAGGATCAGGATTTTTTTCATGATGAGAAAGCCGACTGGTTGTTGTTGTGTTGGATTGAATTCAGGAACGCGGCATCGACGTCGCGTGCACCGGCCAGCAGCCGGCGCACCGCGATGACGCCACCGTCGCCGCACACGCCGATGATGCGCTCGCCGGCAGCATGCAGGCCTGGCGCGAGGCCGGCCACGTCGGGCGCTGCGGCCGGGCCGAGGCGCCTTGCCGCAGCCACGATCAGGCGCTGGCCGCCGATCTCCGTGAAGGCGCCCGGATACGGCGGCGCCACGGCACGGATCAGGTTGTAGACATCGGCAGCGGGCTGCGACCAGTCGATGCGCCCGTCTTCGGGACGGCGCGACGAGTAGTAGCTGCCGGCGGCCAGATCGTTGGGCAGTCGCGGCGGATGACCGGCCTCGATGGCCGCCAGGCTGCGCCACAGCACCTGCTCGGCGGCCACGCTGACCTTGTTGAACACCTGCTCGGCGGTGTCGTCGGGCAGGATCGGCACCGCGCCTTGATCGACGATGAAGCCGGCGTCGGGCTTGGCCACCATCTCGTGCAGCGTGGCGCCGGTCTCGGTGGCGCCCTTGAGCACCGCCCAGTTGGTGGGCGCGCGACCGCGAAAGTGCGGCAGCAGCGAGCCGTGCATGTTGAATGCGCCAAGCGGCGCCAGCGAGAGCAGCGCGGTCGGGATCATCGAGCGGAAGTAGAACGAAAAGATCGCGTCGGGGCGCGCGCGCTCGACCGCTTGCGCGAGTTCGGCCGCGCTCAGGTCCTCGACCAGCACGGTGGGCAGCGACAGCTCAGTGGCGGTGTCGGCCACGCGCTCGAACCACAACGTCTCGCCCGGCGTGTCGCGGTGGGTGACGACCAGCGTCACCTCGACACCGCGCGCGTGCAGCACCCGCAGGCAACGGTCGCCCACGTTCGAATACGCAAAGACCACCGCTCTCACACGTTCACCCCGGTGGCTTGAATCGATGGCGCGGCCTCGGACTCGAGCACCGCGCTGATGCGGTAGCGCGGCCGGCTGCGCACTTCCTGCTGGATGCGTCCGACATATTCGCCGAGCAGCCCGATGCCAAACAGCATGATCCCGATCAGGAAGAACTGCAGCGCGAACAGCGTGAACACGCCCTCCACTTCGGCGCCCATCAGGAAGCGCCTGATCACCAGCAGCACGAACAACCCGCCGGCCCCCAGCGACAGCACCGTGCCGATGAGCGAGAACCACTGCAGCGGCACCGTCGAAAAGCCGGTGACCAGATCGAAGTTGAGGCGGATGAGCTTGTACAGCGAGTACTTCGATTCGCCGGCGTGGCGCTCTTCGTGCGCCACCTCGATCTCGGTGGGGGTGGCCGCAAACGTGTAGGCCAGCGCCGGGATGAAGGTGTTGACCTCGCGGCAGGCGTTGAGCGTGTCGACCAGCGCGCGGTCGTAGGCGCGCAGCATGCAGCCCTGGTCGGTCATCTGGATGTGCGTGATGTTCTCGCGCAGCCGGTTCATCAGCCGCGAGGCCACGCGCCGGAAGGCGGTGTCGTTGCGCTGCAGCCGGATCGAGCCGACGTAGTCGTGGCCGGCGCGAATGGCAGCGACCAGCCGAGGGATTTCCTCGGGCGGGTTTTGCAGATCGGCGTCGAGCGTCACGGCGATCTGGCCGCGCACGTGCTCGAAGCCGGCCATGATGGCCATGTGCTGGCCGAAGTTGCCGTTGAACAGCACCACGCGCGTGACGTCGGGGCGCAGCTTGAACTGCGCGGCCAGCATCTGCGCCGAGCGGTCGCGGCTGCCGTCGTTGACGAAGATGACCTCGTAGCGCTCGCCCGCGCTGTCGAGCACCGAGTACAGGCGATCGAACAGCGCTTGCAGCACGTCTTGTTCGTTGTAGACGGGAATGACGACCGAGATCGCGATCGCCGGCGTGGAAGTGGGGTTCATGTGAGCAGGCTCCTGCAGGCGTTGGCCAGCGAGCGACACACGCGCTCGACATCGTCACGGCTCATGGCCGGAAACAGCGGCAAGGTCAGGATGCCGCGACCGATGCGCTCGGCGTGCGGCAGCGAGCCTTCACGCCAGCCCATCGATCGGTAAAAGGTGAACAGGTGCACCGCCGGGTAATGCACGCCGGCACCGATGCCGGCATCGCGCAGCAGTTGCATCACCGCAGCGCGCCCGCCGGCCAGCCGTTCGGCCGGCAGCAGCACCTGGAACATGTGCCAGTTGGTGATCGCGCCCGAGGTGTTGATCGCAGGCGGCAGCTCGATGCCCAGCGCCTCCAGGCCGTGGGTGGCCGCCGCTTCAAAGTAGGCCTGCGCGAGCTCGGCGCGCCGCCGCGTCACCTCACCCAGCCGGGCCAGTTGCCCCAGCCCGATGGTGGCGTGGATGTCGCTCAGGTTGAACTTGCCGCCGGGCTCCACGACGTCCATGCCGTCGAGCCCCGATCGAACCACGCCTTGCAGGCGCAGCCGTTCGGCGCGCTCGGCTTCGGCCGGCGTGTTCATCACCAGGCAGCCACCTTCGGAGCAGGTGATGTTCTTGTTGGCCTGGAAACTGAAGCTCACCAGATCGCCCAGCGCGCCGATGCGCTGGTCGTTCCAGCGCGAATCGATGGCCTGGGCGGCGTCTTCGATCACGCGCAGCTTGTGCTGCCGGGCGATGCGATAGAGCCGGTCCATGTCCACCGGCAACCCCGCCAGATACACCGGCATGACGGCCCGCGTGCGCGGCGTGATGGCCGCTTCGAGCGCGTCGAGGTCGATGTTGCGGGTGCGCGGATCGACATCCACGAACACCGGTGTGGCACCCACGGCCACGATGACGTTGGCGGTGGCCACCCAGGTGATGGGCGTGGTGATGACCTCGTCGCCGGGGCCGATGTCGGCCAGTCGCAGCGCGACTTCCATGGTGGCCGTGCCGTTCGAGAACGAGCGCACCGGACGCCCGCCGAATAGCGCCGACAACTGCGCCTCGAACGCCTGCACCTGCGGGCCCGAGGTGATCCAGCCCGACGCCAGCACGCGGCTCACCTCGGCGATGGTGGCGGCGTCGATCTCGGGGCGCGTGAAGGGCAGGAAAGCGGGTGGGGTCGTCGTCATGGGGCCGCGCGGGGGAAGTTGACCACCACGACGCGCCGTGCATTTTGAGCGATCACGAACAGGGGCAAGTGCTCCGAGCGCAAGGCGGCGTGGGTTTCGGGCGACATCACCGCCATGGCGTGCGCGCCCGAGGTCCACGCCTGTTTGAACGCAGCCATCGTGGGCAGCCACTTGTCGGGTTCTTGCTGCGTGCCGAACTCGAGCTCATCAGGCCGCTCGACCATGGTCAGGGTGCGCCGCAGATAGAACGGCAGCGTGTGGTCCAGCACCCGCACGCCGTAGAGCGGCATGTCGGGCGTCAGCACCGATTGCATGGGCGCGACCAGCTCGATGCCCGAGATGTCGCGCCCGAACGTCTCGTGGCCCACGGTGGCGATCGTGATGCCCGAAAACAGCGCCAGCGCGTAGGCGGCGAGGCTGGCGTCGAGCCGGCTGCGGGCGTTCAGCCGGCGCGCCACCCACAGGCCTGCCGCCATGCTCAGGAAGGCGGCACCCAGCCACGGCAGGTAGTCGATCAGCAACGGGTTGACGCCGCCAGAGTTCATCCAGCGCTGTGCCGGCAGCCACGCCAGCAAGGGCAGCGCCACCAGACCGAGCGCGACGAGCACGTGGCGCTTCCAGGCTGCGACGTCCAGCGCGGCCAGCGCCACGGCCAGCAGCACGGCCAGTGCCGGAAAGATCGGGAGGATGTAGCCCGGCAGCTTGGAGCCCGACGCGCTGAAGAACACGAAGATCGCACCCGCCCACACCGCCAGCAACAGCTTCGGTCGGAAACCCCCGCCCGCGCTCTCCTGCCACACGACGCGCACCGCGCCCGGCACCAGACCCAGCCACGGCAGAAAACCCACCAGAAGCTGCGGCACGAAGTACCAGACCGGCCCCGAGCGGTGATGCACGTTGGAGGTGTAGCGCTGCCAGTGCTCGTGGATGAAGAAGAAGTGC
>NCFZ01000180.1 GCA_002281415.1 Burkholderiales bacterium 28-67-8
CCCACCATGACCGCGATGGCCACGGGCCACAAGGCGCGCGAGGGCATGTTGTCGGTCGATCACCTGACCGCACGCGGCGAATGCAGCGCGGCGGTCACCCAGGCCCATGCGTTGAAGTCGATCCTCGAGTACGCGGCCGAATCGGGCCGCTCCACCGGGATCGTGACCACCGCACGGCTCACCCACGCCACGCCCGCGGCGCTTTACGCCCACATCGCGTTTCGCGACTGGGAGGCCGACTCGAACCAGCCCGACTCCAGCAACGGCGCACCGTGCCGCGGCGCCGAGCTCGGCGTCAAGGACATCGCCCGCCAATTGATCGAGGTGTCGCCCGCGGTGCGCCGCAGCCTGAAGGTGGCGCTGGGCGGCGGGCGCAGCTACTTCGTGCCGGCCACCCACGCAGGCGCGCCGGTTTTCGACCCCGAGTACCCGACGACGCGCGGGCGCCGCGCCGATGGCCGTGACCTGACCGCCGAATGGCTGACCTCGCGCGGGCCATCTGCCGCCTACGTCTGGAACCAGTCGCAGCTGGCCGCCATCGACACCAAGCGCACGTCACACCTGCTCGGCTTGTTCGAGCCGTCGCACATGCAGTACGAGGCCGACCGCTCGCGTGACGGCGCGGGCGAGCCGTCGCTCACCGAGATGACCGCCAAGTCGCTGCAAATGCTCGGCAAAGACCGCAAGGGCTACTTCCTGCATGTGGAAGGCGGGCGCATCGACCACGGCCACCACGCGGGCAATGCGCAGCGCGCGCTGCTCGAAACCATCGAGTTCGCCAAGGCCGTGCGTTACGCCATGGACCACACCGATGCCAGGGACACGCTGATCATCGTCACCGCCGACCACAGCCACACCTTCACCATCGCAGGCTACCCTGGCCGCGGCAACCCCATCCTCGGGCTGGTGCGCGAAGTGCCCGCCACCGACGGCGCGCCGCTGGCGCCCAGCAAGGACGCCAACGGGCTGCCTTTCACCACCCTGGGCTACGCCAACGGCCCGGGCTACCGCGCGGGCGGGCGGCCTGACCTGACCCGTGTCGACACCACCGGCCTCGATTTCCTGCAGGAAGCCGCGGTGCCGCTGGGCTCCGAAACGCACGGCGGTGAAGACGTCGCCATCTATGCGCGCGGCCCCGGATCGCATCGGGTGCATGGCTCGATGGAGCAGAACTGGATCTTTCACGTGATGCGCCGTGCGCTGGGCTTGTGAGGCGCGGCGCGCAGCGCTGACAGCGGCGTGGCTGGCGTGCAGCGCTGCGCTTGCACAAGCGTCGCCTGGCGCCGACTACCCGAGCGTGGCGGCGCGCTACCGCGTCAGCGTGGACACCGGCCGGGATGCCCCCGGCAGCGCGCCACGCGAGCAGCAGTGGGTGTTCGTTCGCGAGCCCCACCGGGTGGCCGTGAGCAAGGGCGACAGCGAGGAGATCTGGCAACGCCTGCCCGGCGGCGGCATCACGCTGCAGCGGGTGCTGCACCGGCAGCAGCGTGTCATCGACTACAGCGCCGGCGAGCTGGCCGCGTTGCAAGTCGAGGTCGACTGGGCCGCGCTGTCGCGCCTGGCCAGCCCCGAACCCGCCGCGAGCACCGAGTGGAACGACGCGGTGCAACTGCCCACGCGCATCACGCAGCGCCTCAACGGCCACACGCAGGTTCGCATCGAGCTGCTGGATTGGGCGACCACAGCACCCGCCGACTGGGTGCTGCCCGGCTCGCGCAGCGCCGACTACCTGCACATCGATGCAGCCGACTTCGGCGACATGGCCTACGACCCGGCGGTGCGCGCGGCCGAGGCACTCGATGTCCAGGCCGGTTGGCGCCGGCACGCTCACGGGCACTGACGGCGCAGCCGTGCCGCACGAGCCGTGACGTGGTGTGACGGCCAGTTGCGCGCCGACACGCTCCCCGGCAGGCGACGCACTGGGCTGGCTGACGCGGCGATCGGCACCATGGCAGCGTACCGGTCGGCCTCCAGAATCTTTGGAATCCTGACTTCATGATCCGGCGCGAGCCGAATCTCAACCTCAAGAACCCACGGGAGACTTTGACATGACGAACCTCAAGACTTCACGCTCGATCCGCTCGCTGGCGGTGTCGGCCCTGCTGATGGTCTGTGCGGGCGCTGCCAGCGCGCACAGCGATGCGGCCGGCATGGCCGGCGGCTTCATGAGCGGCTTCTTTCACCCCCTGCTCGGCTGGGACCACGTGATCGCCATGGTGGCCGTGGGCCTGTGGGGCGCCTTTCTGGGCATGCCGGCGCTGTGGCTGCTGCCGGTGGTGTTTCCGCTCGTGATGACCGTGGGCGGAGCGCTCGGCGTGATGGGCGTGCCATTGCCGGCCGTGGAAACCGGCATCGCGCTGTCGGCGGTGGCGCTCGGTGCGGTGGTGGCCGCCGCGCTGCGTCCGCCGCTGTGGGTGGCGGCCGTGCTGGTCGGTGTGTTCGCCATCTTTCACGGTCACGCGCACGGCACCGAACTGCCCAACGCTGCCGATCCGGTGGCCTACAGCCTGGGCTTCGTGATGGCAACCGGCTTGCTGCATCTGGCGGGCATCGCCCTTGGGCTGGTCACGCGCTGGCCGGCCGGCATCACCGCAGTGCGTGCCGTCGGTGCGGGCATCGCCGTGGGCGGGCTGGGCTTCCTGTTTCACGCATGGTGAAGCGGCTGCGCCGATGGCTCACGCCGGCGCGATCGCTCGCGCTGGCCCTCGGGCTGACGGCCTCCGAGGCCTACGCCCATGGCGCCGTCAAGGGGCTGGGTGACTTTGGCGGCGGCTTCGTCCACCCGCTGATCGAACCCGCCCACCTGGTCGCGCTGATCGCACTGGCGTTGCTGATCGGCCAGCGCGGCGTGATGGCCGCCAAGGGCTCGTTGATCGGGCTGGCCGGTGCCAGCGCGATCGGTCTGCTGTGTGCGTGCTTCGACTGGCCGAGCGACACCGACAACCTGCTGCTGGGCGCTGCGGCCGTCAGCGGGCTGGCGGTGATGCTGGCCCGACCGCTGCCCGCCGTGGTGGGCGGCTTGCTGGGCGCGTGGATCGGGTTCGGAATCGGTGTGGGCACCGTCCCCGAAGGTCTGAGCGGCAGCGTGCGCTTCATGTCCGTGCTGGGCACCTGGCTCGGCGTCAACTTCTGCACCCTGTGCGCAGCCACGTTCATCCAGGAAGCCAAGCGCCCCTGGATGCTGGTGCTGGTGCGCGTGGCCGGCTCGTGGATGACCGCCTGCGCGCTGCTGGTGCTGGCGCTGCACGCGAGCGGCCGGGGTTGAGTCGGCCCGCGGCGCATCATCGGCACCCCCGCCGTCGCGGCCATTTGCGAGTCCCACGATGAAAACCACCCGACGCCAATTCCTCGGCTGGAGCGCCGCCGCCATGACCACGACCGGTACCGTGGTCCGGGCAGCCACCCCGCGCGACGTGCCGCGCTTCGATCTAGGCATCGCGTCGGGCCAGCCCACGGCCGGCAGCGTGGTGCTGTGGACGCGGCTGACCGGCGGCGATCTGCCTGAGCGGGTGGCCGTGAAATGGGAGCTGGCCCACGACGAAGGCTTCAAGCGCATCGCTGCGCGGGGCACGCACACGGCCGAGGCTGCCTGGGCGCACAGCGTGCACGCCGAGCCGCGCGGCCTGACGCCCGGGCGCTGGTACTGGTACCGCTTCACGGCTCTGGGCGACCGCAGCGCCACCGGGCGCACGCGCACCGCGCCGTCGGCCAGTGCGGCCTCGGGCGCTGCCGCGCCGCTGCGCTTTGCGATCGCGAGCTGCCAGCGCTTCGATGCCGGCCATTACGCCGCCTGGCGCGACATCGCCGAGCAACCGCTCGATCTGGTGCTGTTTCTGGGCGACTACATCTACGAGACCGCCTCGCCCGCCAGTGCGCTGCGCCGCCACGAAGGCGGCTACGTGAAGACGCTGGCCGAGTACCGCGAGCGCTACGCCACCTACAAGCGCGATGCGCTGCTGCAAGCGGCACACGCCAGCGCACCGTGGCTGATGGTGTGGGACGACCACGAGGTCGACAACGACTACGCCGGACTGCAGGGCCAGCGCCTGCAGCCGGACTTCGCCGCCCAGCGTGCCGCGGCGTACCAGGCCTACTGGGAACACCAGCCGTTCGCGATGTCGGCCCGCCCGCAGCTGGACGTGCCCGGCGCGTCCATGCGCATCACCGGGCGGCTCGACTGGGGCACGCTGGCGCGCATCCACCTGCTCGACGACCGGCAGTACCGCGACCCGCAGTCCTGCCCGCGCCCGGGCCAGGGCGGATCGAACACCGTGGCCGCCAGGGATTGCCCGCAACTCGACGACCCGGCGCGCAGCCTGCTTGGCGCTGAACAGGAGCGCTGGCTGGCGCAGGGCTGGAGCCTGGACAGGCCGTGGAACCTGCTCGCACAGCAAACGCTGATGGCGCGCCACAGCTGGAGCGATCCGGCCGAAGGCGGCACCTACTGGACCGACGGCTGGGACGGCTACCCCGCGGCGCGCGCGCGGCTGCTCGGCGTGGTCGAGCAGCGCCGCGTGCCCGGCGTGGTGGTGCTCGGAGGCGACGTGCACTCGAACGTGGTGGCCGACCTGAAGACCGACTTCGACCGCCCCGACGCCAAGGTCGTGGCCACCGAGTTCTGCGGCACCTCGATCACCAGCCACGGGCTGCCGCAAAGCCGCATCGATGCGGCGCGGCCGTTCAACCCGCACATCCACCACAGCCGCGGCGACCAGCGTGGCAGCGTGTGCTTCACGCTCGATCGCCGGCAACTCCAAGCGAATCTGCGCGTGGTGGCCGACCCCGCCGATGCGCAAAGTGCGGTGAACACCGCCGCCAGCTTCATGGTCGATGCCAAGCGCGCCGGGGTGGTGGTGGCCTGACGCCAGCCGCCACGAAGGCGGGGACTTTAGGCAACAGTGCCACGTCCGTTGATCTGGAGCGAACCCAAACAGGGTATTTCCCCGTCACAATCTCGATCCCCCTGAAGGGCCGGCGGTATGGCGTGTGGTATTGGGCGAGCCTCGACGCGAGGCGGGTTTCGCCCAATCCCGTTTTGTCATTACCTTTGATTGGAGTCCCCATGAACCGTCCTGCGATGGAAGGAGCACCGTTGAACGTGCCCGC
>NCFZ01000181.1 GCA_002281415.1 Burkholderiales bacterium 28-67-8
AACTGCGGCGCGGTGTGCGTGCTGCCTGTGGTTTACTCGTTGCGGGGCGGGCAAGAAGATGGGGACAAGATGCGGTGGTTGCTGAGGGCTTTCGTTGTCGCGCTGACGCTGAGCGTGGGCTTGGCATGGGCCGGTGATTTCGAGGACGGGCTGGCCGCTTACGCCAAGCAGAAATATCCCGTGGCCCTGCAGAAATTCAAGCGTGCAGCCGCCAAGGGGTCGCCCGGGGCGCAGTTCTATCTCGGGGTGATGCACGGTCTGGGCGAGGGTGTGGACCAGGACCCTGCGGCAGAACTGTCCTGGTACCGACTGGCGGCCGAGCAAGGCCTGCCGGTGGCGCAGTTCAACCTGGGCAACGCGTACTCCAGCGGTCAGGCGGTGCCGCAAGACGCCGCCGAGGCGGTGCGCTGGTACCGGCGGGCCGCCGAGCAGGGGTTTGCTGCGGCGCAGTTCGCCTTGGGCAATGCGCACATCAGTGGCCGAGGCGCGCCGCAGGATCTGGCCGAAGCGCTGGCCTGGTACCGCATGTCGGCCGTGCAGGGCTATGCGCCTGCGCAATTCAATCTGGGTTACCTCTACGGCAGCGGGCAGGGTGTGGCGCAAGACCATGCCGAATCCGTGCACTGGTACCGGTTGGCGGCGCAGCAAGGCGATCCCGATGCGCAACTGGGCCTGGGCAATGCCTATCGCAAGGGGCAAGGCGTCGAGCCCGACGACGCCCAGGCGTCGCGCTGGTATGCGCTCGCGGCCGAGCAGGGGCTGGCGGTGGCCCAGTTCAACACGGGGATCGCCTGGGCGCGCGGGCAGGGCGTGGCCCAGGATCAGGCCGAGGCTGTGCGCTGGTTCAAGATGGCCGCGGTGCAGGGCCACGGATCGGCGCAACTCAACCTCGGCATGAGCTACTTCAACGGGCAAGGCGTTGCGCGGGATCTGGTCAGGGCCCACATGTGGCTGCACCTCGCGGCGGCGTCCGGCGACAAGGAGGCCGCCCGCAACGAAGCCCTGGTGGCCAGGGAGATGACGCCGACACAGATCGAAACCGCGCAACGGCTGGCCGTCGAGTGGAAGGCGCGCAGGTCCAGAGCCATTCACTGACATCACCGGCCAAAGCGCTGTTTCGGGCGCCTGCCCGCGCTTATATTGATGAGCGCGTCGACCCAACTCCGCCCAGCGTCCCCATGAAACTCACCTGCACCGTCATCGCCTGTCTTGTTCTGGCCGCAGCGCCAAGCGCGCAGGCGAAGAAGGGCGCGCACGGCGATTCGTCGCAGCGAGCGGCGTTCCGGCAAGCCAATCCGTGTCCTTCGAATGGCGAGACCACGGGCACGTGCCCGGGCTTCGTGATCGCCTACATCCGACCGCGCTCGTGCGGCGGTGCCGACAGCCCCGAGAACATGCATTGGCAATCGGTGGAGATGGCCAAGCAGCGTGACAAGGACGAACTCAAGGCCTGCAACAAGGTGCAGATTCGCGTCTAGAGGCGAGCTGCGGCCGCGAAGCGCTGGTGTGACTCTCTGCCACGATGAGCGCTCAGGCGCGGGGCGACCTCGGTGCGATCCGGGTCTTGCGGACGTCTGGCAATCACGACTGAGCCGACGACGGTGCCGTCACGGCTGCGGATGGGCGCGAAGCTGTAATGGGCCGTCCAGGTGTCTCCGGTGTCCTGACGCCGCACCCTGAACTCGAGGCTCACACCCACCTCTCCGCGCAGAGCCCTTGAAAGGGGCCGTTGGTCTGCAGGCACCAACTCACCGTTCCCGCTGTAGATCTCGAACAGCGTCGCGTACCCGGCCATCTTGCGCTTGCACTCTTCGCGGGACTTGAATCCGTGGGCCGCGGCAAACGCTTCATTGAAGTGAACGCATCGGCCCTCGGCGTCCGCAATGAAGGCGGCATCGCTCTCGTTCGCCATGGAGGCGATCAGCAGCGCGGAGCTGTCGAGCCGCTCGGCCCGCTCGTGGCCGTGCGCCGCGGTCTTGCGCGCGACCAGCGAGTACATCGTCTGTCCGTCGACAAGCACCCTCGAGTGCTCGACCTCGACGGAGAACCTCTGTCCGTCGCCGCGCAGGCACATGACCTGCGATGGCACGCCGCGCCGGGTCGACAGGGCCGATCCGTCATCCAGCGTGTGCGCGTCGGCGTGGGACTTCGCCCGGTGCCACGCGGGCATCCAACGCGACACCGGTGTGCCGACCAGCTGTGCGGCATCACAGCCCAGCAACTGCGCTGCTGCCGGGTTGGCCATGACGATGATCCCGCCGGCATCTGCCACCAGCGTGGCATCACCTGCCGAGTCGAACAGGGCCCGCAGGCAGGCGTTGTTCATGGCAAAACCCCTACCGTCTTGAACTGATTCATCGATCTTGCTCCGCGTGGCTTGAGACAAATCTGCCTCGACACACGGCTTGCGTCAGGGCATTTCACGGAGCACGCCACAGGGCACCCCGAGGGCTCCAGTCTCAAGGGGTTTCCTCCTGATGTACATCCCCAAACCGGGGTAGGAAGAATCCGGAAATTGCTTTCGAAAATGACGAGGGAAACGGATCAACGCTCAGGGAATCACCGGTGCGCTGTAGGTCAGCGTGGTGCCCAACGCCCACAGCAGGAACAGCACCAAAGGCGTGTGAAACAGCAGTTGCACGAAAGAAAAACCGACGATCTCGCGCGCCCGGATACCCAGAATGCCCAGCAACGGCAGCATGTAAAACGGGTTGATCAGATTGGGCAGGGCTTCGGCCGAGTTGTAGATTTGAACCGCCCAACCCAGGTGGTAATGCAGGTCGTTGGCGGCTTGCATCACATAAGGCGCCTCGATGATCCATTTCCCGCCCCCCGAGGGGATGAAAAATCCGAGAAAAGCCGAATAGATTCCCATCAGTACCGCATAGGTATCGTGCGATGAAATACTGACGAACAGATCGGATATGTGCTGCGCCAGCGTCTTGGCATCCACTCCTTTCACCTGTGTCAGCAGCGCCGCGATCGATCCGTAAAGCGGAAATTGAATCAGCACCCCCGTGACCGACGGGACCGCCTTTGATACTGAATCAAGGAAACTGCGTGGGCGCCAATGCAGCAGCGCTCCCATCATCAGGAACAGGAAGTTATAGGTATTCAAGGCCGAGATGGCGGTGATGGTGGGTTTGGTTGAAAACTCGTGATACAGCCAACCCGCTGACAGCAGTGACAGCACGATGATCAGCAAGGGGCTTTCTTCCAGCCATTCGCTGGGCCGGGTGCGTCCGGTCGCCTTCGCCGGGACCACGCTCACATCCACACCGCAGTCCGCAGCCACACAAGCCGACTGCGCACCCGGCGCGGTGAGGTAGGCCACCACCAGTGAAACCACCAGCAGGCACGCTAGCAGCACGCCGGACTGCCACAAAAAGATGGTCTCGGTGAACGGAATGACGCCCGTGATGGCCAGCAATGCCGGCGGCAGGCTCGCCGGGTTGGCCTGCATCTGGGCCGGCGATGACGAAATTCCGAGAGCCCACACCGAACCCAGCCCCAGATACGCCGCAGCACCCGCCGCGCGGTAGTCCATGGTCAGGTCGGTACGCCGGGCCAGAGCGCGCACCAGCAACCCGCTGAAGACCATCGAAAACCCCCAATTCAGCAGCGACGATCCCATCGATATCAGCGCGACGAAACACACGGCCGATCGCCCGTTCCCCGGCACTGTTGCGATTTTTTCGATGAGCCACATGGCCGGAGGCGAGCTGGCCACCACATAGCCGCCAATCACCACGAATGCGATTTGCATGGTGAATGGAATGAGCGACCAGAATCCATTGCCAAATGCCACAGCGGTATCGATCGGTGCAGCGCCGATGGTCAAGGTGGCCACGGCCACCACAAGAATCGTCACCACGGCCAGAACCCAGGGATCCGGAAACCATCGTTCAGCCCAATTGGTGCAGCTGATGGCGAAGCGCTCGAATAATTTGTTTTCCATGGGGCTGTCGCAATGAATGATGGGTATCAGATATTTGGCGATTTGAATTTGAATTTGAATTCAATATTCAATATCGGGCCGGATGCTACTACAAGGAGGGCAGACCATTCAGGCCCCCATGGTCGCCCTCGGGGAGGGGTGGTCCTGAGGCCTGAGTGCGTCCGGCCGACTTCGCCTGTCGTACTGATTCGGTTCGCCGCGCGAAAAAAACCGGCCACTGGGGCCGGTCCTGACGGGTCGAAGACCTTGAGGCCTTACTTCGCCTTGCGCCGCCTGCTCGCCATCCCCACGGCCGCCAGTCCGCTCAGCATCAGGGCGTAGGTCGAGGGCTCGGGAATGGGCGGGACCGACCTGAAGCCGGACACGCCAAGCGACACGTAGTTGGTGTCCATGGCGGCGTCGGTCTTCGCCTGCAACTTCAGCGTGTAGGCGTGTGAGGCGAGCAGCAACGGGTCCGGGGTCAATGCCGCGAAGTTGGGTGCCCACGGCAAGGGAACGTTGCCCGGCGGGTAGCCGGCACCGCCCCACGAATAAAGGAACACGGACTGATTCGTCGTGTCGTCGTACAGGCTCACGAACCCGCCCGTGTAGACCATGGCCGCCGCAAACTGGAACGTCAGCGGCGCCACCCCGTCGAGGACGGGCTTGAAGTTCACCACGGTCTCGGCGGTCGCCATCGTGTACCCCCCGAGCGGTGTGGAGTCATACGACCCGCTGGCCACCGCAAAGGTGTCGGCGGTGGCCTGGGCATAGACCGGCCCCTTGTATCCATCGCTGACACCATGCAGCTCGGTATGGAGCGGCGCCGACGACGTGGTGCTCTGCGTCAACACATGGCTGGCCAGATTGGATCCGGACGGAGGCTGTGATGTATCGAGCAGGTAGGTTTCGTCGACCGTCAAGTCCGTCGAGTACTGCGCGCCGAAGATGACGAGATCAACGCTCGAGGCGTGGGCGCCGGGACTGACTGCATACAGGGCAGCGGCACACAGAAGCAGTACAGCCGGGCCGGTATCCAGCCCGCGGTGATGTGTGTTTGTTTCCATGAGTTGCGCCTCCTGCACGGTGAATCGGGCTGGGGCTGACACCCCGGCGACGATCGTGCTTTCGAAGCGCACTGCGTGATTGACAAGGCGCAACGGCCG
>NCFZ01000182.1 GCA_002281415.1 Burkholderiales bacterium 28-67-8
CGTGGGGGCATCAGACAAGGGCAAGGATTGGGGCGCGCGAAATTTTGCAGCTCTCGCATCTCAGTTGCTGAGTTCTGGCTGTGCGGTGGTGTGCCTGGGTGGGCGCGCGGAACAGCAGGTTCTGCAGACCATTGAGTCGGACGTCGCGCCGGACCTTCGCCAGCACCTGCGGATCCTGACGCCTCCCAGCGTTGCGGACAGTGCTGCGGTGGTGAAGCAGTGCCTGGTTTGCATCGGAAACGACACCGGCATGCTCCATGTGGCCGCAGCTTGTGAGGTGCCCACGGTGTTGATACTCGGGCACCGCCGTTTGCCTTGTCACGACCCTGCGATTCAAAGCCTGATCGCTCCCAGCGTGGCCCAGGTCAGCGTGAACGACGCGCTGCAGGCACTTGCACGGGTTGTCCCTCTCGCTTAGCGGTCAGACTGGCAGCGCCGCCACTCGCAGCGCCTCTTTCATCACGCGGTCGACGTCGAGCGCGCGCATGCAGTCGAAACGGCCATCACACGTCGGGTTGCGCCGGCACGGCGAGCAAGCGAGCTTTTCGTAGAGCACGCGACTGCGCGGCGCCATTGGATCAAGGTACGGACAGGTGGCGCCGAACAGCGCCACGGTCGGGATGTTCAGCGCGCTGCCCATGTGGGTCAGACCGGTGTCCACGCCGATCAGCAAAGCCGCCTCGGAGATCGCCGCCGTGCTGCCGTCGAGTTGGAGTCGGCCCACCAGATTGACGAGGCCAGGCAAGCCTGCGGCGATCCGATTGGCGGCCTCGCGGTCGCCGGGCCCGCCCAGCAGCACGGGCGACCACCCGGCCTCCAGCAGGCGTTGGGCGAGGGCGGCCCAGCGGTCTTCGAACCAGTGCTTTTGCGCACGCGTCGTGAAGGGGCACAGCACGGCATAGGGGCGCCCGTGGGCATCGATGCCTGCGGCGCGCAGGGCCTCACGAGCGGCATCCCGTGCCGAGGCTGCGATCGCCAGATCGGGCAGAAACGTTTCCTCGGCGGCACCGAGGTGTCTGGCGAGGTGCCGGTATTCGTTGCCCATGCGTTTGGATGGGCCTTGCGGGGGAGGGATCACTCGCTCGGTGGCCAGCCAGTGGCTGCCCTCACGGCCGATCAGGCAGATGCGCCGGGGGGCGCCGCTGAGCCAGCTCCACAGCGCGCTCTTGAGCAACCCCTGTAGGTCAAGCACCAGATCGAACCGACCATCGCGCAACGTGCGGCGCAACGCCAAGACGCGCTGCGCCAATGTGATGAAGCGACGCTCGCGCCACAGCTGCCGCCACTCGGAGCGCGGCCAGACGATCAACTCATCCAGCCGCGGGTTGGGTGCCAGCAAGGGCAGCGCCGCCGGCTCGACCATCCACGTCACATGGGCGTTCGGCCATCGGGAACGCAGCGCGGGCAGCAAGCCGCTGGCCATCACCACGTCACCGATGGCGCTCAGCCTGAGGATCAGGATGCGGGGCGCCTCGTGCCGATCAGGGCCGTCGCGACCGGAGTGCGAGGCCATCCCCCTTCAGCCTTCGACGCCCAGGGCCGCGTTGTCGGCTTGGCCGAACTGCATGCGATGCAATCGGCAGTAGATGCCATCTTGCGCAAGCAGTTCGCTGTGGGTGCCAATTTCCGCGATGCGCCCTTGATCGAGCACCACCACCCGGTCGGCGTTGGCGATGGTCGACAGCCGGTGCGCGATGGTCAGTGTGGTGCGGCCGCGCTTGAGGTTGTCGATGGCCACTTGCACCAGACGCTCGGATTCGGTGTCGAGCGCCGAGGTGGCTTCGTCAAGCAGCAGGATCGGTGCGTCCTTGAGCAGCGCGCGCGCGATCGAGATGCGCTGGCGCTGCCCGCCCGACAGCCGCGCTCCGTTTTCGCCGATCTGCGTGGCCAGCCCCTGCGGCAGTTCGCGGATGAATTCCATCGCGTGTGCCGCCTCGGCGGCGGCAATGATGTCGGCCTCGGTCGCCGTGTTGGTGATCCCGTAGGCGATGTTGGCCGCCACGGTGTCGTTGAACAGCACCACGTTCTGGGTGACCAGCGCGATGTTGGCGCGCAGATCGGCCAGGCTCAATTCGCAGATGTCGACGCCGTCGAGCCGGATGGTGCCGCTGTCCACCGCGTGAAAGCGCGGGATGGTCGACATCAGTGTCGACTTGCCGCTGCCCGAAGCGCCCACCAGCGCCACCGATTCCCCGGGGCGGATGTCGAGGCGGATGTCGACCAGCGCATCGCGATCGGCCTTCGGGTAACGAAAGCCGACGCCTTCGAACTGCAGGTGGCCGGTGGAACGGCCCAGCGTGCGCTTGCCTTCGTCGGGCTCGTTGGCCGTGTCGATGATCTCGAACACGCTGGCAGCAGCCGCCAAACCGCGTTGCAGCACTTCGTTGATGTTGGACAGCCGCTTGATCGGAGCCAGCATCAGCGCCATGGCGCCGAAGAACGACACGAAGCCGCCCACCGTCAGCTGATTGCCTTGCGACTGCAGCGACGCGTAGTAGACGATCACCGCCAGCGCCAGCACGGCAATCGATTGCACCATCGGGCCGTTCAAGGCCGAGGTGGTGACCGCTTTCATCGTGTAGCGGCGCAGCGCATTGGCCACCTGATAGAAGCGTTGCGATTCGTAGGCCTCGCCCGAAAAGATCTTGATCTCGCGGTGCCCGCCGATGACCTCGTCGATCACGTGCGACATCGTGCCCATCGACGACTGCTGACCCTTGCTCAGACCCCGCAGCCGTCGGCTCACCGAGCGGATGCCGTAGGCGATCACGGGCAGCACGGTGAAAAACGCCAGCGACAACTGCCAGTTGAGGTAGAGCATGTAGCCCAGCAGCCCCACGATGCACAGCCCGTCCTTGACGATGGTGATCAGCGACGCCGTGATGATCGGGCTGACCTGCTGCGCGTTGTAGGTCAGCTTGGACATCAGCACCGCGCTGGGCTCGCGATCGAAATGGCTCGCCGGAAGGTGCAGCAGCCGCTCGAACATGTCGATGCGAAGCTGCAGGATGACCTTGCAGGCCACCGAATTGAGGCTGGTCACGTGCGCGAAATCGGCGATGCCACGCGCCAGGAACAGCCCCACCAGCATCAGCGGTGTCTTGTACGCCGCTGTGGGGTCCCGCTTGACGAAGCTGCCGTCGAGCAGTTCCTTGAGCAGCGCGGGCAAGGCGGTCTCGGTGATCGCGTAAGCGACCATCGCTGCGATGCCCAGCGCGAAGGTTTTCCAGTGCGGGCGCACGCGCTTGAGGATGCGCAGGTAGAGCTCGGTGGATTCGTTGCGGCCCATGCGTGAGGTCACAACTCTTCGACGCGCTGCGGCGGGTAGGTGTCCCAGCCCAGGCAGCCCGGGCATTGCCAGTAATGCGTTTGCGCCTCGAAGCCGCAAGCCGCACAGCGGTAGCGCTGGCCGGCCTTGGCGGCACGGCCGATCACCAGATTCAGCGCCTCGATGTCGGCAGGCAGCAGTGCCGTGGCCGAGGTCTCGTGTTCGCGCAGCACCGCCTGCGCCGACGACAGCGTGGGCAGCAGCGACAACTGCGTGCGCGAGCGGTCCAGCCTCGAGGCCACATCGGTGTCGAGCAGGCCGATGGCGTTGAGCAGATCGATGCTCGGCTTCTTGTGGTGCAGCGCGAGCAACCGCAAACGGGCCGCGTCCTGAGCACCACAGGCGATGGCGCTTTGCGCGTAGTCGCCAGCCACCAGATTGAAGCTGATCGGGTGGGCCACCAGCAGTTCATCCCAGGCGGCCAGCGCCTCGGCATGGCGACCCAGTCTGGCCAGTCGCCTGCCGGCCATCACCAGCGGACGGGCGGATTGGGGCGCGGCGTCGCGGGCGCGCTTGAGTGCGCTGTCGGCGTCGTCGCCTTGTTGTTTGGCATCGGCTTCCAGCGCCAGTTCACACCAGTAGTGAGCGATGCGTGACGCGTAGGACCCGGTGCTGCCGCGCTCGAGCTTGAGCGCATCGTCAACGGCGGCGCGCCAGTCGCGCGAACGCTCATGCAGCGTCAGCAGGGACAGCCGTGCGTCGGTGTCGTAGGCGGTGCCTTCGAGCGCGTGCAGCGCCGTCTCGGCGCGGTCGAACAGACCGGCACGCATGAAATCCTGTGCCAGGGCGTGCTGGGCGCGCTCGCGCTCGGCGGCCGGCAGGTCGGCGCGGCTGAGCAGGTGCTGGTGCACCCTGACCGCCCGCTCATATTCGCCACGGCGACGAAACAGGCTGCCCAGCGCGAAGTGCAGGTCGCTGGTGTGTGGGTCTTGCTGAACGGCTTCGATGAAGGCGTCGATCGCCTTGTCGTGCTGTTCGTTGAGCAGCAGGTTGAGGCCCTTGAAATAGGCCTTGGGCGTTTCACGCTGGTCGCCCTTGAGTTGCCGGATGTCCAGGCGCGAAGCCAGCCAGCCCAGAGCGAAGGCGATGGGCAGGCCCAGCAGCAACCACTGAAGATCAAAGTCCATCACGGGGTGGGTGTTCCGGCACGAGCGCCGCGCTCTTGGCCGTGGCGGGTGCGTCGAGGTCGACTGGCGTCGAGGGAATGCGTTTGGCCACGCGGCGGTGGCGCCACCAGCTGGGCACCATGGCAAGCACGCCGAAGCCGCATCCCAGACCGAAGGCGGCCAGAACGATGAAGACCATCGGGGCGGCCCATCGGTAGCCGAAGAACCAGCGCACGCTGGCTTCGTGCTGGTTGTTCAGCGCAAACGCGAACAGCGCGAAGAAGATGAAGGCGCGCAAGACCCAGCTGATCACGCGCATGACGACTCCACAAGGCCCATCGAGTCAATGGACCCGAACGCCGATACGGCAAGCTCAGGACGCAGATCGCCCCGTGACATCCAGTACGGCCTCATCGGCAGGCAGGTTGGCGTCGACCGCCTCGCGCAACGCCTTGCCCGGCTTGAAGTGGGGAACCAGCTTCTCGGGAACCACCACCTGCTCGCCGGAGCGGGGATTGCGACCCACCCTGGGAGGGCGGCGGTTGATCGAGAAACTGCCAAAGCCACGGATTTCGATGCGGTGTCCGCGCGCGAGTGCGTCGGACATCGCATCGACGATGGTCTTGACCGCGAACTCGGTGTCGCGGTGGGTCAGCTTG
>NCFZ01000183.1 GCA_002281415.1 Burkholderiales bacterium 28-67-8
ACAGGGGCATGCGGGTGCCGGGATGCGATTGAGTCCCGCGCACCGAACGGGCACCGGAAGCGATGTCGACGCCACAAATCAAAAAGGGTCAGTCCCTTGTGAGAACTGACCCCTTGATTCACTGGTGCGGCTGGCAGGAATCGAACCCACGACCCCTTGGTTCGTAGCCAAGTACTCTATCCAGCTGAGCTACAGCCGCAGCGAGGGGCGACTATACACCGGCAAAACGCGATTCAGCCGAGCATCGCGGCCTTTCGATAGCTTTCTTCAACGCGTTCGCTGTTGTGCTCTGTTTTCGCGAGTTGAGCGAGCGTGAGCCAAGCCATGCGGCGCGACGCGACAGGCAGGTCGGCGTGGTTGGCGGCGGTCTCCAGCGGCTCTCGTGCCACGCCCCAGAGCTGGCGCTCGGCCAGCGCCGAGCCCACCGCATGGGCCACCGAGGCGTCGCGCGGAAAGGCCAGACGGGCGGACTCCAGACGCGGCAGCCAGTCGACGCCGATCCCCGGTACGGCACATACCAATGCATGCGACAGCGCCTGGCGCTCGTCATCGGCGCAGGCTTCGATACGAGCCCAGACGGGGCGCAGCCAGCTGCGTGCGTCTTCCGCTGAACCCAGCTTGGCGGCTCGCACGGCGGCGCGTGACACCACGAAGGCATCGCGTCGGTCGGCGGGGTCGAGCGAAGTCCAGGTGCGGCGCAACTGGTCGATGTCGTGCGCGGTGTCGAGGCACTCCATGGCCAGCGAACGCAGCAGCCCGAGCCCGGCGTCCTTGGACAGGCCTTGGTGCTTGATCAGCAACCGCGCGGTCTTCAGCCCCTCGTGGGGCTGTTTCGCCAGCCTGGAGGCTTGCAGGCGCAAGCGCAGTGCCTGCGTGCGTCGGGCCACCCCTGCTGGCAGGTCTCCGAGCAACTTCAGGCTGCGCGGCGCGTCGCGGTCGTCGATGGCCCATTCGGCGGCCAGCAGGCGAGCACCTTCTTCGGTCGCACGCGCGGCCGAGTTGCCCTGGGCGCGTTGGAAGACGCGGGCCAGCAACTCGTCGCGGGTGGTGCGGTCTTGCAGCCGGTGGGCGCTGCCGGCTGCAAGCAGCAGGCCGAGCGCGCTGAATTCGGCGTCTTGCTGCAGCTCGGGCGTGCCATCCTGTATCGCCAGTGCTCGCTGGGCGGCGGCCTTCGAGCGGCTGAAGCGCCCGCAGAAGTACTGGGCCAGCGCCTCGCGCAAGGCCGCCTGGGCGCTGCGATCGCGGCGTGCCACGCGCCACAGGCGGGCACGCTCGGGCAGGCCCACCAGCGCGTTGACCGCATCGATCAACGACACCAGCGCAAAGCAGCTGCCCAAGAGCAGCAGCAAGAACAAGTTGAGCGACATGTCGAAGCGCCATGAGCCGCCGTAGATGCTCACCAGCCCGTCGTTGGCGCCCAGCGTGGACGACGCCACCACGGCGGCGCCGAACAGCAAGATGAACCAGATGACCGCGCGCATCGGGGTCGGATACCGGTCAGCGGCCCGCCGAGGCGGCCGCCAGCGCGACCAGCGTGTCGTCCGGCTTGGGCATCGCAACCTGCCGAGCCATCGTGGCCACCTGTCGCACCAGGTCAGTCGCCAGCGCGGTGCGCCGCGAGTTGTGCTCGAAGTAGCGATCGAGCGCTGTTTGCACCACCTGCAGGTCGCGCTGGGCGGTGTCGAACTGGCGGCTCAGCAAGGCCAGCCGTGCGTTGAGCAGGCGCAGCTTGATGTTTTCGCGCACGAAAAAGGCGTTGTCGGGCGCCAGCAGGATGGCATCGGGATGATCGATGCGGGTGACGCGTATGAGCGATTTCGCTTCCAGCCACACCCGCTCGGAAATGGCCTTCCAGCCCGCGTTCCAGTCGGGCCACCAGGTGGGCAACACGGTGGGTGGAGCCGTCGCCGCGGGGGCAGTCGCAGCGGTGCGCGCCTCGGCGTTGGACAGCAGAGGCAGTTCGTCGATCAGTCGCACGGCTTCGTCGAGCTTGATGCTCAGGCTGGGGATGTCGGGCGCGCCCACCGACTTGACGCGGTCCAGATCGCGCGCAATGGCACGGCGCACACCCTCGAGCCGGGGCTGGTCGTAGCGGGCCAGCCGTTCGTCGGCCTGCTTGAGCATTGCCACCAGAGGCTCGGCGCTGCCGGTGATGGCGGTTTGCTGCATCGCCACGCGCAGCCCGGTGTCGATGTCGACGAGCAGGTTTTCGTCACGCGAGCGCGACAGCGAGCGCATCAGATCTTCGAGTTGCGTGCGCTGGATCGCGACCTCGGCCAGCCGTGCTTCGAGCAGTGCCACCTTGGCGGCCGCGGCCAGCACGCTGTCTTGCGACTGCCTGGCCAGCAAGCGGGCTTCGCCGGCTTGCGATTGCGATTCCTCGATGCGCTGCACCAGCTCTTTTTCGATGACCTTGACCCGCTGGCTGGTCTTCCAGGCGATGGTGAGGCTCACGCCGGCCACCACCGCGAGCACCGCAGCCAGTGCGTACCAGCCACGCACATCGCCGAGGCCTGATGGGGCGAGCTGTGGTGTCTCTGATGCGACGGTCTGGGGCAGCGCTGGCGCTGGATCGGTGGGTTGTGCGGCGCTGGAGGTGTCGTTCACGATGAAGAAGATTGTAGGGAGGCCACCATGTCAGCCAGCCCGGGACGCACCAGTTGCACCTGCGCAAAACCGGCGAGCCGCGCCGTGCCGGCGATGCGCGGGTGCGTGGCCAGCGCGCGTGCCCCGGCAGGTAGCGCCAGCGGCGGGTTTGACTGCGCCAGATGGCGCGTCAGGTGCTCGATCGACTCGGAGCTGCTGAACAGCCACAGGTGATCCGCAGGTTGCGCCAGCGCCCGGGCCAGCAACGCCAGCGCCGACGCATCCCAGTCGGGTTCGGCGCGTCGGTAGGCTGCCACGAAGTTCACCGTGGCACCGTGTTCGCGCAGTGTGTCAGCCAGCCACTCGCGCCCGCCGTCGCCGCGCACGATGTGCACCGTGGCGTCGTGCCAGTCGAGCTGGCGCAGCCGCTGCTGCCACAGCGTTTCGGAATCGAACTGGACGCTCCCGGCGGCCGGCTCGACGATGTGCGCAGCCGCAACGCCACCGGCACGCAGCGCCGCCGTGGTGCCCGGCCCGGTGGACCCGGCCAGCGCCCCGGCAGGCCAGGGCGCATCGGCGGGCCGCATCGCAAAGAAGTGCTCCACCGCGTTGGCGCTCACGAAGAAGATCAGCCGGCTCGCGCCGACTTGCCGCCAGACGGTGCTGACAGGCTCGCTGTCGATCGGCGCGCAGATGCGCATCAGTGGCAGCGCCACGGCCTCGATGCCGTGGCTTGCGAGGGCTTCGACCCAGGAGGCGGCCTGCGCGGCAGGTCGGGTGACGATGACGCGCATGGGTCAGCTCCTTGAGACCTGCAGGGGCCGCGGTGTGGCGGGCAACGGGCCCGCCGGACTCAGACGCAGGACAGGTAGGCGGCGGCACCCGCGTCGCGCAGGGTGGCGGCCGCGCGTTCGCCCAGCGCGCGCGCTTCGGCCTCGCTGGTGACCGCGCCACGCACGTCGGCCCACAGCAGTGGTGCGGCGGCGTCCTCAGGGTGGCCCACCGCAGCGCGCAGGCTCAGTTCGTTGCCCTGCCACACGGCGTGCGCGGCCAGCGGCATGCTGCAGCTGCCGCCCAGGGCGCGCGACACCGCGCGCTCGGCGTGCACCGCCAGGAAGGTGGGGGTGTGAATCAGTGCGGCCAACGTCTGGCGCAGTTCGGTCGCGTCGCTGCGCACCTCGAGGCCGAGCGCACCCTGGCCGGCGCACGGCAGCATCTGATCGGTCGGGAATTCGCTGCGGATGCGCGCAGCCAGCCCGAGCCGCTTGAGGCCCGCGGCCGCCAGCACGATGGCGTGGTACTGGCCTTCGTCGAGCTTGCGCAGCCGCGTGTCGAGGTTGCCGCGCAGCGGCTCGATCAGCAGGTCGGGGCGCAGCGCACGCAGTTGCACCACGCGGCGCAGGCTCGAGGTGCCCACGCGCGCGCCTTGCGGCAGATCGGCCAGCGAGGCGAAATCATTCGACACGAAGGCATCGCGCGGGTCTTCGCGTTCCATCACGGCGGCCAGCTCGAAGCCGTCCGGCAGGTCCATCGGCACGTCCTTGAGTGAATGCACGGCGAGTTGCGCACGGCCTTCTTCGAGAGCGGTCTCGAGCTCCTTGACGAACAGGCCCTTGCCGCCGACCTTGGACAGCGTACGGTCGAGAATCTCGTCGCCTCGCGTGGTCATGCCGAGCAGTTGAACTTGCAGGCCGAAACGGTCTTGCAGCAGGTCGCGAACGTGTTCGGCCTGCCACAAGGCAAGGCGGCTTTCGCGCGTGGCGATGATGATGTGTGAGGTCATGCAAGATCCTAGCAGGCGCGCGTCTTGCCTTTGCGCTGATCGAGCGGGTGCGTCAGCTCTCGGTGGGCTACCGGCTCAAGAGCGATGCGCAGGCCGGCCGCGCGCTCGACCGGCTGCTCAAGAACCTGTCGGGCGACCAGACGGTCAGCGTCATCCGCGCCTTCAGCTACTTCTCGCATCTGGCCAACATCGCCGAAGACCGCCATCAGGTGCGATTGCGCGAAGTGCGCGAGCGCAGCGGCGAGTTGCAGGTGGGCTCGATCGCACTGACCTTCGAGCGGCTGGCCGCGGCCGACATTCGCTCGGTGGACATCGTCAGCACGCTGGCCCACGCCTACATCTCGCCGGTGCTCACCGCGCACCCGACCGAGGTGCAGCGCAAGAGCATCCTGGATGCCGAGCGCGCGATTGCCGAGCTGCTCGAGCACCGCGACGACCTGCACACGCCGCGCGACCGCGCCGACAACGAGGCGCTGATGCGCGCCCGGGTGATCCAGTTGTGGCAAACGCGCATGCTGCGCACCACCAAGCTCACGGTGGCCGACGAGATCGAAAACGCCCTGAGCTACTACCAGTCGACTTTTTTGCGGCAGGTGCCGCGGCTGTACGGCGAGATCGAAAAGGCGCTGCCCGGCCACCCGATCGCCAGCTTTTTCCGCATGGGCAACTGGATCGGCGGCGACCGCGACGGCAACCCGTTCGTCACCGCCAGCACCTTGCGCATGGCGCTGTCGCGGCAAAGCGAGACCGCGCTGCGTTTCTATCTGACCGAGGTTCACCAGCTCGGCGCCGAGCTGTCGATCTCGGCCACGCTGATGCCGGTGAGCGCCGAGATGCGCGCGCTCGCCGACGCCTCGCCCGACCACAACCCGCACCGCGAGGACGAGCCCTACCGCCGTGCGCTGATCGGCATGTACGCGCGGCTGGCCGCCACGCTGCACGACCTGACCGGCACCGAGGCGCTGCGTCATGCGGTGCCGCCGCAAAACCCGTATGTCTCGGCGGATCAATTCCTCGCCGACCTGCAGGTGATCGAGGTCTCGCTCAACGCCCACCACGCCCGTGCGCTGGCCGCACCCAGGCTGCATCCGCTGATGCGCGCGGTGCGCGTGTTCGGCTTCCACCTGGCCACGGTCGATCTGCGGCAAAGCTCCGACAAGCACGAGGCGGTGCTCGCCGAGTTGATGCGCGTGGCGCGCATCGAATCCGACTACAGCGCGCTCGATGAGTCCGCGCGTGGTGCCTTGCTGCGGCGTCTGCTCGACGATGCGCGGCCGTTGCGGGTGCGCGCGGCGGCCTACAGCGAGCTGGCGGCGGGCGAGCTCGAGGTGTTCGAAACCGCGCTGCTCATGCGCGAGCGCTACGGCGCCGAGGCGTTGCGCCACTGCATCATTTCGCACACCGAAGAGGCCAGCGACCTGCTCGAGGTGCTGCTGCTGATGAAGGAAACCGGTCTGATGCGCGGCACGCTCCACGACGGTGCGGTGACCGACCTGATCGTGGTGCCGCTGTTCGAGACCATCGGCGACCTGCGCCGCGCCGAGCCCATCATGCGCACGTTCTACGGCATGCCGGGCATCGCCGATCTGGTCAAGCGCTCGAAGACGGGTGACTTCGCCGAGCAGGACATCATGCTGGGCTACAGCGACAGCAACAAGGACGGCGGCACCTTCACCAGCAACTGGGAGCTGTACCGCGCCGAGATCGCGCTGGTCGAGTTGTTTGCCGAACTGGGCCGCGAACATGGCATCACGCTGCGGCTGTTTCATGGCCGCGGCGGCACCGTGGGGCGCGGCGGCGGCCCGAGCTACCAGGCCATCCTGGCGCAGCCTCCCGGCACGGTGAACGGGCAGATCCGTCTGACCGAGCAAGGCGAGGTGATCGCCTCGAAATACGCGCACCCCGAGATCGGCCGGCGCCACCTCGAAACCCTGATCGCCGCCACGCTCGAAGCGACGCTGCTGCATTCAGGCAAGGGCGGACGGATGGGCGCGCCCAAGACGTTCCTCGAGGCGGCCGAGGCCATCAGCGCGGCCAGCTACGCGGCCTACCGCAAGCTCGTCTACGAGACGCCGGGCTTCACCGAGTACTTCTTCAGCGCCACGCCGATCCGCGAGATCGCCGGGCTCAACATCGGCTCCCGCCCGGCTTCGCGCAAGGCCACGCAGGCGATCGAAGACCTGCGTGCGATTCCCTGGGGCTTCAGCTGGGGGCAGTGCCGCGTGGGCCTGACGGGCTGGTGCGGCTTTGGCTCGGCGATCGAGGTGTTCCTGACCTCCGACGAGGCCACGCGCGCGCAGCGTCTGGCGCTGCTGCAGCGCATGCACCGGCAGTGGCCGTTCTTCCAGACGCTGCTGTCGAACCTCGACATGGTGATCGCCAAGAGCGATCTCGCCATCGCCGCGCGCTACGCCGAACTGGTCGAAGACAAGAAGCTGGGCAAGCGCATCTTCGGTCTGATCCGCGCCGAGTGGACGCGCACCAACGACGCGCTCACGCTGATCACCGGCAACGCCGATCGGCTGGCGGGCAACCAGTCACTGGCGCGCTCGATCCAGCACCGGTTCCCGTATCTCGATCCGCTCAATCACCTGCAAGTCGAACTGATGCGCCGCCACCGGCAGCGCCACGAAGGCGACCCGGGCAACGAGCGCCTGCAGCGCGGCATCCACCTGTCGATCAACGGGGTGGCCGCAGGCCTGCGCAACACCGGCTGAGCGTCGCAGCGCAGACGATCACAGGCCGCTGGCCTCGATCGCCTCGCGCACGGCGGCCATCTGACGGCGCGACACCACCAGCCACTCGTCGACCGGCGCCACGCACACCGCCCACGGCTCGCCCTGGCCGGGTTCGTCGTCGTCGGCCATCGCGCGGCGTTCGAGCGCACGCACCGCCGAGCGCGCCACCAGCGCGTTGCGGTGCACGCGCAGAAAGCGTCCGCCCAGGCGCTGCTCGAGATCGCTCAGGGCGTCATCAAGCACATGGGTGTGGCTGGCGGTGCGCAGCGTGACGTACTTCAGCTCGGCCTTGAGGTACAGCACCTCGGCCACCGGCACACGGACCACGCGGCCGCGTTCGCTGACCACCAGCACCGGCTCTTCGGCGGCCGTCGGTTCTGCCGGCCGCGGCGCCACGCGGCCGAGCCGGCTGGCCACGCGCAGCAAGGACTGCTGCAAGCGGTCGAGCCGTACGGGTTTGGTCAGGTAGTCGGCCGCATCGACATCAAAAGCCTGCACCGCATGGGTGGCGTGGGCGGTGACGAACACCACCGCCGGCGGCTGCGGCAGTTGCCGTAACTCATCGGCGAGGTGCAGGCCGTCGCGTCCGGGCATGTGGATGTCGAGCAGCACCAGGTGGCACGCAGGCTGGGCGGCGCCGGCCGGGGCATCGGGGCCCTGGCCATGCTGCTGCAGCCACACCATCGCCTGCGCGGCGTTGGCGGCTTCGCCGACCACCGTGGCGCGCGGCTCGGCGCAGGCGTCGACCAGTGCGCGCAGGCGCATCCGCGCCAGGTCTTCGTCGTCGACGAGCAGGATGCGCAGCGGTTCGTTGGTCGGGTTCACCGCGGCACCACGATCTGCACATGGAAGTGATCGCCGTCGAGCCGCGCATCGAACTGCGCGGCCACGTCGTGCATCAGGCGCAAGCGCTCCTTGACGTTGGCCAGCGCCATGCCGTGGCCGGGCTGAGAGGCAGCGCCCGCCACGCTGTTGACGATCGAGATCCGCACGCGACCCCCCTTGAGCCGCGTGCTGATGCGGATGTCGCCGCCCTCAGCGGCCGGCTCGACGCCGTGACGCACCGCGTTCTCGACCAGCGGCTGCAGCAGCAGGGGCGGCACGCGCGCGGCGGCTGCCGCGCCATCCAGATCCCAGCTCACGCGCAGCCGGGTGCCGAAGCGGATCTGCTCGATGGCCAGGTAGCGCTGCGCGAGCGCCACCTCGTCGGCCAGGCACGCCTCGCTGTCGGTGTCGGCGAGCGCGGCGCGAAACAGCTCGGCCAGGTCTTCGAGCACCGACTCGGCGCGTTGCGGATCGAGCCGCACCAGCGCCAGCGCAGAGTTCAGCGTGTTGAACAGGAAGTGCGGCCGGATGCGCGACTGCAGCTCGGCGAGCCGCGCGGCCGTGTCGGCCGGCGTGCGCGCCAGCGCCTGCATGCGCAGCCACTGGTGCATCACCAGCGCCAGACCGCCTCCGGCCACCGCCGTGGCCAGCGGGCTCAACTGCTCGAGCCCCAGCGGGCTGGCCTGCAGCGCGAGCGCCCAGCCCGCCAGCGCGCAGGCCGCACCCAGCGCCGCCGTCAGGGCGGCCTGAGCCGGGGCGGGCAGGCGCGCCAGCGGCTGCTTCAGCAGGCAGCTCGCGATCAGCCAGGCCAGCACGGCCGGCAGCGCGATCGCCGTGCCGAGCGCGAGCTGCAACGCCCAGATGCCCGGCGTGTGCGCGGTGAACAAGAGGCCCGCGGCCAGCGCCGCGTGCACGAACAGCGTGGCACGCAGCACCACACCGACGTGGCACACATCGAACACGTGGTTGGCCGGCGTGGCACGGTGTGCGGCGCGAGGAAGCTCGAGCGTGCTCAGTCCGAAGCTGCTGGCCGCAGCGTGCCGTGGGTCAGCCTCGGCGGGAGCCGAACGGGGCGCGGGATCGTCGTGCCGGGGCAGGTTCATCGGGGGGCGGGGAGGGGCGTCGATAGAATCAGCGGCGCTGCGACGCATTGTCTACAACTCCCGCCACAACACCGTCGACGGCGCCCTCGCCGATCGCCGCGAGCCCATGTCTGCACCGTCTACCGGCCCCGCCACAGGCCCCTCGTCAAGCGCTACACCGCCAGCGTGTTCTTCGACCAGCGCCTGTGGCGCGCCGACATTGCCGGCTCGCTCGCGCACGCCGAGATGCTGTGCGCGCAGGGAATCATCAGCACTGACGACGCCGCCAGCATCGAGCGCGGCATGTCACAGATCACGCAGGACATCGAGGCCGGGCGCTTCGAATGGAAGCTCGACCTCGAAGACGTGCACCTCAACATCGAGGCGCGCCTGACGCAACTCGTGGGTGACGCCGGCAAGCGGCTGCACACCGGGCGCTCGCGCAACGACCAGGTGGCCACCGACGTGCGGCTGTGGCTGCGCGGCGAGATCGACACCATCTTGCCGCTGCTGGGCGCCATGCAGACTGCGCTGGTCGATGTGGCCGACAAGAACGTCGAGACCATCTTGCCGGGCTTCACCCACATGCAGGTGGCTCAGCCGGTGAGCTTCGGGCACCACATGCTGGCCTACGTGGAAATGTTCGCGCGTGACGCCGAACGGCTGGTCGATCTGCGCCGGCGCGTCAACCGCCTGCCACTGGGCGCGGCCGCCCTGGCCGGCACGAGCTACCCGCTCGATCGCGAGCGCGTGGCGCGCACGCTGGGCTTCGATGGCGTGTGCCAGAACAGCCTCGACGCGGTCAGCGACCGCGACTTCGCGCTCGAATTCAGCGCCTTCGCCTCGATCACGATGGTGCACATCTCGCGTCTGGCCGAAGAGCTGGTGCTGTGGATGAGCCAGAACTTCAGCTTCATCGATCTGGCCGACCGCTACTGCACGGGCTCATCGATCATGCCGCAAAAGCGCAATCCGGACGTGGCCGAACTGGCGCGCGGCAAGAGCGGCCGCGTGGTCGGCCACCTCATGGGGCTGATCACGCTGATGAAGGGTCAGCCGTTGACCTACAACAAGGACAACCAGGAAGACAAGGAGCCGCTGTTCGACACTGTCGACACGGTGCGCGACACGCTGCGCATCATGGCCGAGATGGTCGCCGGCATCATCGTCAAGCCCGAGGCGATGGAGCGCGCCGCGCTCAAGGGCTACGCCACCGCGACCGACCTGGCCGACTACCTGGTCAAGAAAGGCGTGCCGTTTCGCGATGCCCACGAGACGGTGGCGCACGCCGTCAAGACTGCGATCGGCCAGGGCGTGGACCTGAGCGAACTGTCGCTCGAAACGCTGCATGGCTTCCACCCCGGCATCGACGAATCGGTGCACGAGGTGCTCACGCTGCGCGGCTCACTCAACGCACGCAACGTGCTGGGCGGTACGGCGCCGGCGCAGGTGCGCTTGCAGATCGCCCGTCACCGCGCCCGCCTGGGCTGAAGAGCCCGGCGGCGTCGGCGCTTAAAGCGCGCTGCCGTCGTCCTTCGCGATGCGGATCAGGCGCTTGCCGAGGTTGTCGCCGCGGTACAGCCCGGCGATCGAGTCGGGCGCCTGGTCCAGGCCCTCGAGCACGTCTTCAAGGTAACGAAGCTGGCCCGAGGCGATCCACTCGCCCAACTGCTTGAGCGCCTGCGGATAGCGCGCCACGTGGTCAAACACCAGGAAGCCTTGCATTCGTGCGCGCTTGACCAGGATGTAGCGCTCGACGCGCGGGCCCTGCGGCACCGGATCCCAGCTGGCCACCGAGGCCGTGCCGCAGATCACCACGCGCGCGCCCACCGCCAGTTGCTTGAGTACCGCATCGCTGATGGCACCGCCCGTGTTGTCGTAATAGATGTCGATGCCCTTCGGGCAGGCGGCGGCCAGTTGCGCGTCGAGGTCGCCTGCGCGGTAGTCGATGGCGACTTCGTAGCCGAAGGCGTCGCGGCACAGCGCCACCTTGTCGGGCCCACCGGTGATGCCCACCGTGCGGCAACCGTGGATGTTGGCGATCTGCCCCACGCACGAGCCCACCGAGCCAGCGGCCGTGGACACCACCACCGTCTCGCCCGGCTTGGGCTGGCCGATGTCGAGCAGGGCGAAGTACGCGGTCAGGCCGTTGATCCCGAGCACGCCCAGCGCCGTCGAGATCGGCGCACCGTCGGCCGGCACCTTGCGCTGGATGGTGGCCGCGTCAACAGCCGCGTGGTCCTGCCAGCCGAACAGGCCGGTCACGTATTCGCCCGCGGCGTAGTCGGGGTGCTTCGAGGCCACCACACGGCCCACCGCGAAGCTGCGCATCACGCCGCCGATGGCCACCGGCTCCGAGTAGTTGGCCGCAGCGCTGACCCAGCCGCGCATCGCCGGCTCGACCGACAAATAGATGTTGCGCACCAGCACCTGACCGTCACGCAGCTCGGGCATCGGCGCGTCGACGACCTTGAAGTTCTCGGCCTGCGGGATGCCGTTGGGGCGGGACTGGAGCTGGACTTGTCGGTTCATGGCGGTCAGGCGGGACGACCCGCAGCGTCGATGGGGCCAACAGTGTATGCACAGCCCCCGCACGCCGATCGGGGTCAACAGCCGGGCGATAACATCCTTCGAACCCCAC
>NCFZ01000184.1 GCA_002281415.1 Burkholderiales bacterium 28-67-8
CCAGTGTGCTGAGCAATCAGGGCGCGGCGGACAGGAATCGAACCTGTAACCCCCAGCTTAGAAGGCTGGTGCTCTATCCGGTTGAGCTACCGCCACCATTGAACAAGAGCTTGGCGTTTCACTCGATGGCGAGACCTGCGCCAAGCCGGGGGAACAGGTCCCTCGACATCCCCGCGACTGTGGCGGGGGAAGATCTAAAAATGGTCGGGGCGGTGGGATTCGAACTCACGACCACCTGGTCCCAAACCAGGTGCGCTACCAGGCTGCGCTACGCCCCGAAGAGCATGATTCTATGCTGCCAAACGCGAGGTCTTGCATCGCCGCCATGATTTTCGGAAACAAAAAGATTCATCGCGGGCCCTGCCCCGGTCGACTCAATGCGTCATCTGCGCCCAGACCTTCTCCAGCCGCTTGACGCTGACCGGTTGCGGCGTGCGCAGCTCCTGTGCAAACAGGCTGATGCGCAACTCCTCGAGCAGCCAGCGGAACTCATCGAGCCGCGCGTCACGCACGCCCTTGCGCTCGATCGCCAGACGCAAGTAGCGCTGTTCGATCGGACGCAACTCGGCGAGCCGCGTGGCATCGCGAGCCGGGTCGGCGCGCCACTTGTCGAGACGCATCACGACACCCTTCAAGTAGCGAGGCAAGTGCGCCAGTTGCGGCCAGGGTGTCACCACCAGGAATCGCTTGCTCACCAGCCGCGAGAGCTGAGCTGCGATGTCGTCGGACACATCCTTGGGCACACGTGAATCCTTGAGCTTGCGCTGGGCAGCGGCGTGGTCGACCAGCACCAGAAGCGCCGTGCGGGCGATCTCGTTGGCAATCAGCGTCAGGCGACCTCGACCTTCCTCGAGGCGGCGCTTGAATGCCATGGGTTCGGTGGGCAACGGATCGGCCAGAAAGGCGCGGTCTATGGCCAATCCGATGATGAGCTCGCGCAGTTCGTCGGCCGACCCGAGACTGATGAACAGCACCGACATCTTCTGCAGATCGGGGATGTTCTTTTCGAGGTACTTGAGCGCATCACGGATCTGCAGCGCGACCAGCCGTCGCAGGCCCTCGCGATGACGCAGCGCGGCCACCTCGGGCTCGTCGAATACCTCGATCGCCACGGCAGTTCCGCGATCGATCAGCGCCGGAAAGCCCACCATAGTCTGCCCGCTGCGACGTACTTCAAGCAGCTCGGGCAGCTCGCCGAACGTCCAGTCGGTGAACAACTCCAGGGCCGGTGCCGGCGCTGCTGGCGAAGCAGACCCTTGTTCAGCCTGACCCACGGCGCGGGCACGTTCGGGACCGCCGGTGCGTGTCGGCGTTACATTCGGGTTTGACACGGCGGCTGCGGAGGCAGGCGTTTTCAGCTGTGCCAACGCCTGAAACGCCGAGCGCGCCTGCCCACCCAGCTCGGTCTTCATGGCCGACAGGTTGCGCCCGGCGCCCAACTGGCGACCGTTGTCATCAACGATCCGGAAGTTCATGAACAGATGTGCCGGCAACTGCTCGGGCTTGAAGTCGGCGCGCTTCACATCGAGCTGCGTCTTGTCCCGCACGTGCCTGAGCAGCGCATCGATCAGACTGCCGCTGCCAAAGCCGTGCGCGGCGTCGACTGCAGCGATGAAGGTGTCGGCGTACTCGGGCAAGGGCACGAGGCGCGAGCGCGGCCGCTGGTGCAGCGTCTTGACGAGCGCCACCACCTTGTCTTTGAGCATGCCCGGCACCAGCCATTCGCAACGCTCGTCGCTGACCTGGTTCAGCGAATAGATGGGCACCGTGACCGTGATGCCGTCCTTCGCATCGCCGGGCTCGTGCAGGTAGCTCGCCGCGCAGTCGACCCCACCCAGGCGCACCGTCTTCGGAAACGAGGCCGTTGTGATGCCGGCGGCCTCGTGGCGCATCAATTCGTCGCGCGTGAGCAGCAGCAGCTTGGGCTGGCGCCGGATCTCGTCGCGATACCAACGCTCCAGCGTGGCGCCGCTGCACACATCGGCAGGCAGCTGCTGGTCGTAGAACGCGTAGATCAGCTCGTCATCAACCAGCACGTCTTGACGCCGCGACTTGTGCTCGAGTTCCTCGACCTGAGCGATGAGCTTTCGGTTGGCCGCAACGAACGGCAGCCGGGTTTCCCACTCGCCACCGACGAGCGCTTCGCGGATGAAGATTTCACGCGCCTCGGCCGGGTTGACCAGCCCGAAATTCACCCGGCGGTTGTTGTAGATCACGATGCCGTACAGCGTGGCGCGCTCGAGCGCGATCACCTCGGCCGCTTTTTTCTCCCAGTGCGGCTCGAGCAGCTGCGTCTTGATCACATGACCGGCAATCTGCGGCAGCCACTGAGGCTCGATCGCAGCGATGCCACGCCCGTACAGACGGGCCGTATCGACCAGTTCGGCGGCCATGATCCAGCGGCCCGGCTTCTTCGACAGGTTGACGCCCGGGTGGCGATAAAAGCGAATGCCGCGCGCGCCGAGGTACCACTCGTCCTCGTCGCTCTTGACGCCGATGTTGCCCAGCAGCCCAGCCAGCAACGACAGGTGGAGCTGCTCATAGGTGGCCGCTGACGCATTGAGCCGCCAGCCCTGTTCGGCCACCACGGTGAGCAACTGCGAATGGATGTCGCGCCACTCGCGCACGCGCCGCGGCGAGATGAAGTTTTCGCGCAGCAACTGCTCTTGCTTGCGCACGCTCAACTTGTGTTCGCCCGTGTGCTCGGAGCCGCCCGCCCCTCGCGCGGCTTCGAGCCACTTCCACAGCTTGAGATCGCCCAGGAACTCGGAGCGCTCGTCATCGAATTTCTTGTGGGCTGCGTCGGCGGCCTGTTGCGCCTCGAGCGGTCGGTCGCGTGCGTCTTGCACGCTCATCGCGCTGGCTACGATGAGCACCTCGGTGAGCGCCTGGCGGTCACGCGCCTCGAGGATCATGCGACCCACGCGGGGGTCGAGCGGCAAGCGCGCTAGCGACTCGCCCATCGGCGTGAGTTCATTGAACTCATCGACCGCGCCGAGTTCGGCCAGCAACTGGTAGCCGTCGGCAATCGCACGGCGCGGCGGCGGCTCGATGAACGGGAAATCCTCAACCAGCCCGAGCCGCAGCGACTTCATGCGCAAGATCACGCCGGCCAGCGACGAGCGCATGATTTCCGGATCGGTGAACCTCGGGCGGCCGGCGAAGTCCTTCTCGTCGTACAGCCGGATGCAAATGCCGTTGCTCACCCGCCCGCAGCGACCAGCGCGCTGGTTGGCCGCAGCCTGGCTGGTCGGCTCGATCTGCAACTGCTCGACCTTGTTGCGGTAGCTGTAGCGCTTGACCCGAGCGGTGCCGGCGTCGATCACGTACTGGATGCCCGGCACCGTCAGCGAGGTCTCCGCCACGTTGGTCGCCAGCACGATGCGCCGCGCGCTGTGCGGCTCGAAGATGAGGTCTTGTTCCTGCTGACTCAGCCGCGCGAACAGGGGCACCACCTCGACGCCGGGCGGGTGGTGCCGGCGCAGGTGATCGGCCGCGTCGCGAATCTCGCGCTCGCCTGGCAAGAACACCAGCACATCGCCGCCGCTGCCAGCGCCTCCAGCCGCCCACAACTCGTCCACCGCGTCGGCGATCGCGTGGTTCAAGCCGTATTCGCGGCTTTCTTCGAACGGACGCCAGCGCTGCTCGACGGGAAACAACCGGCCCGACACCTGGATCACGGGAGCCGGCCCCTGCGCGCTGGCAAAGTGCTGCGCAAAGCGGTCGGCATCGATGGTGGCCGAGGTGACGATCACCTTCAGATCGGGCCTGCGCGGCAGCACCTGGCGCAAGTAGCCGAGCAGAAAGTCGATGTTCAGACTGCGCTCGTGGGCCTCGTCGATGATGAACGTGTCGTAGTCCCGCAGCAGAGGATCGCTCTGGGTTTCGGCGAGCAAGATGCCGTCGGTCATCAGCTTGACGGTCGCTCCCGGCGAGAGCCGATCCTGAAACCGCACCTTGAAACCCACCACCTCACCAAGCGGCGAATTGAGTTCCTGGGCAATGCGCTTGGCCACGCTGGACGCGGCGATGCGGCGCGGCTGCGTGTGGCCGATCAGCCCGCGGCCGCCAGCGCCTCGCCCTCGTCCGAGCGACATCGCGATCTTCGGCAACTGCGTGGTCTTGCCGGAGCCGGTCTCGCCGCACACGATCACCACCTGATGCGCAGTCAGCGCAGCGGCGATGTCATCTCGTCGAGCCGAAACCGGCAGCGAGGCCGGAAAGGTGATTTCGGGAACCGCATTGGCCACTGTCAACGACCGTGTTCGCGAAGTAGTCGTCATCGGGCCTTCATGCAAAATGAATCATTATTTCAAAGCCCCGAGATGAGCCTGGTCTTCCCGCACACGTTTGTTCCCTGGTTCCGCTCGGTGGCCCCGTACATCCACGCCCATCGCGGCAAGACGTTCGTCGTCGCCATCGCTGGCGAGTTGATCGCAGCGGGCAAGCTCAACGCCTTCGCTCAGGATCTGGCGCTGCTCCACGCGATGGGCATCAAAGTCGTGCTCGTGCATGGCTTCAGGCCGCAGGTCGAAGAGCAGTTGCTGGCCAAGGGCCACGCCTCGAACTTCAGTCACGGCATGCGGGTGACTGATGCGCTGGCGCTTGACTGCGCTCAAGAAGCCGCTGGGCAACTGCGTTACGAGATCGAAGCGGCGTTCTCGCAGGGCCTGCCCAACACGCCGATGTCAGGCAGCCAGATCCGCGTCGTGTCGGGCAACTACATCACCGCCAGGCCGATCGGCATCGTCGACGGAGTGGACTTCATTCACACCGGCTTGGTGCGAAAGATCGACGCTGTGGGCATCCGCCGCGCGGTTGACTTCGGTGCGCTGGTAATGCTGTCGCCGTTCGGGTTTTCGCCCACGGGAGAAGCCTTCAATCTCAGCATGGAAGACGTCGCCGCCAGCGCCGCCATTGCGTTGCAGGCCGACAAGTTGATTTATGTGACCGAGGTCAAAGGAATACCACTCGACAGCAACGATTCGCAAACCGACATTGATCGCGAACTCACGCTGGCGGACGCCGAAAAACTT
>NCFZ01000185.1 GCA_002281415.1 Burkholderiales bacterium 28-67-8
AGCGCCGGCCAACGGGGATCAGCTGGGGTCGACCGAGGCTGCCGAGGCGGCCCGCCACGGCGGTTACGAACTCGTCGACAAGCTCGCCCGCCGGGAGATCTTCATCCAGGGCTCGATGGCCGAGCGTTTCAAGGAAGGTGTCGAGGCGCTGATCGAAACGCGGCCCGCCGGTCCGTCCGAAGAAGAAATGGACGCCTACATCGAACGCTACACAGCGCTGATGCAGCAGCCAGTCGTCTTGCACTGACGGGCGCGTTGCCGTACCGTGCGCCCGGCTCAACTTCCGGCGCCGGCCGCCGATAGACACCCCATGTCTGCCAATTCGACGTTTGCCGTCCCTGTTCCAGATACCTTAGGCCTGGTGTGCCACGGGTGGAGGTGCGCGCGGTGACACCGATGGTGCTCGCCGATGGGCTGCTGGTGTTTCTGGCGGCCTATGTGTCGCTGGATCTGGCCAAGCGCCTCGACGTGCGCCTCAAGGGCGAAAACCTGGGGTGGTTGCTGGGTTCGGCGCTGGCGCTGGCCACCGGTTTGTGGGGCGCTCAGGTTCTGGGCCTGTCCCACCGTGGCCTTGCCTACGCTCAGGCTTACCACCCTGCGCTGACCTTGGCCGGATGGCTGGCCGCCGTTGCGTTCATGGCACTGGGCTTGGCTCTGGCGGGCCGGCCCGGTCGGCCGATCGACACGCTGATGGGCTCGGCGGTTGTGGCGGCGGGCGTGGTGCTCACCGAGATGGGTTTTCTGCTGGCGCTCAGCCCCAGCCCGGGCGTTGCCTGGGCCTGGTGGGGCCCAGGCAACGCGCTGCCGATCGCCTGGGCAGGCAGCGCGCTGGCGCTGTGGCTGTTCACGGGCGGCAAACGTCGAGCCCAACAATCCTGGCAGGCGTTGGCGGCGCTGGCGCTGGCTGTCGCGATCGTGGTGCCGCAGGCCCTCATCCTGAGCTCGGCAGGCCTTGAGCAGCAGACGGGCATGCCGCTGGACGGTCGGGTCGCCTCGGGCACCCTTGAGGTCCTTGCCAGCGTGGGACCCGTGCTGCTGCTGGTGATGCTGTGGGTGGTGTCCTACATGGACACCCGGATGAAGGCCTCGTTGCTCAGCGCGCGCGCCGAGATGCAGTCGCAGTCGCTGCGCGATCCGCTCACCGAGTTGCCCAACCGGCAGATCTTCGAGGGCATGCTGTCGCAGGCGTTCCAGCGCGCCGACGCCACTCAGGCCAAGTTGGGGCTGTTGCTGATCAACCTCGATGGATTCAAGGGCATCAACGAAACGCTGGGGCATCGCATCGGCGACCGGTTGTTGCGTGAGGTCGCCGCGCGACTGCGCAGCCTGGCGCAGCCGCACATGGTGGCGCGCCAAGGCGCCGATGAATTCCTGATGCTGATCCCGAATGACGCCAACGCCAAGGTCGCCGCCGATCTGGCCTCGAGCATCCTGGTGTCGCTCGGCAAGCCTTGCCTGCTCGATGGACGCGAGGCGTCTGTGACCTGCTCGATCGGCATTGCGCTGTACCCCGACGATGGCGGCGCGTCTGCCCTGATCGCCCATGCCGACGCCGCGATGCGATTCGCCAAATCGTCGGGCGGCGCGGCGTACTGCTTTTTCGAGACCCGCATGGTGGATGGTTTCCGTGACCAGGCCGAGGTGCTGCGCGATCTGCGTCGCGCGCTGGCCCAAGGTGAGCTGGAGCTGTTCTACCAACCCAAGATCCACGCGCCCACCGGCGAGATCACCGGTGCCGAGGCACTGATGCGCTGGCAGCACCCGCGCCGCGGGATGATCAGTCCGGTCGAGTTCATTCCGCTGGCCGAACGGTTCGGTCTGATCTGCCAGCTGGGCAACTGGCTGATCGACGAGGTTTGCCGGCAGATCCATGCCTGGCGCGACACCGGACTGCGCATGCGCGTGGCGATCAATCTGTCGGTGCATCAGCTGCGCCAGCCCGATCTGGTCGAGCGCATCGCGAAAGCCTTGAGCGCCAACGACGTCAACCCCAGCCTGATGACCTGCGAGATCACCGAGACGGTGGCCATGGAAGACACCGAGACGACGATCCGCGTGTTTCATCAGCTCGCCAAGCTGGGCGTGAGCATCTCGATCGACGACTTCGGCACCGGTCACTCGAGCCTGTCGTACCTGCGCAAGCTGCCCGCCAGCGAGCTCAAGATCGACCGCAGCTTCGTGCTCGACCTCGAAACCAGCGAAGACGCGCGCAAGGTGGCCTCGGCCGTCATCAACCTGGCCAAGTCGCTGGACCTGAAGGTGGTCGCCGAAGGCGTCGAGACCGAAGGGCAGAACCGCATCCTGCGCGATTTCGGCTGCGATCAGCTGCAAGGCTACCTGTTCGCCAAGCCCATGTCGGCCAGGGCGCTGGCACTGTGGGCGATGGACGATGTGGGCCCGCGCACGATGAACTTCCGCGACTCGCTGTTCAAGGCCACCCAGCCCGCCGAGCTGTGACTTGACCCCGGGCGCACGCCGGGCTGCGGCCGGTTCCTAGAATCGCCCCATGAACATCCGGCCCTACACCCGCGGCGCACGCCTGCCCGAGCTGCTTCGTCAGCGCATCGTCATCCTGGACGGCGCCATGGGCACCATGATCCAGCGCTACAAGCTCGGCGAGGCCGACTACCGCGGCGAGCGTTTCAAGGACCACCCCAAGGACCTCAAGGGCAACAACGAACTGCTGCAGTTCACCCGCCCCGACGTGATCCGCGAGATCCACGAACAGTACCTCGCGGCCGGCGCCGACATCATCGAGACCAACACCTTTGGCGCCACCACCGTGGCTCAGGATGACTACGGCCTGGCCTCGGTGGCGCGCGAGATGAACGTGGTCGGTGCTCGGCTGGCGCGCGAGGCCTGCGATCGTTTCAGCAGCGCCGACAAGCCGCGCTTTGCCGCTGGTGCTTTGGGCCCCACGCCGCGCACCGCGAGCATCAGCCCCGACGTCAACGATCCCGCAGCGCGCAACGTGAGCTTTGACGAGCTGAAGGCCGCCTACCTCGAGCAGGCGGCCGGGTTGCTCGAAGGCGGCTGCGACTTGTTTCTGGTCGAGACCATCTTCGACACGCTCAACGCCAAGGCGGCGATCTTTGCGCTGGACGAGTTGATGGAGGCGACCGGCGAGAGGCTGCCGGTGATCATCTCGGGCACCGTGACCGATGCCTCGGGCCGCATCCTGTCAGGGCAGACGGTGACGGCGTTCTGGCACAGCGTGCGCCACGCGCGGCCGTTGGCTGTGGGGTTGAACTGCGCGCTGGGTGCGACCTTGATGCGGCCGTACATCGAGGAGTTGGCCAAGGTGGCCGGCGACACCTTCATCAGCTGTTATCCCAACGCCGGCCTGCCCAATCCGATGAGCGACACCGGCTTTGACGAGACGCCCGACATCACCGGCAGTCTGGTCGAAGAGTTCGCCCGCAGCGGGTTCCTCAACATCGCGGGCGGCTGCTGTGGCACCACGCCGGCACACATCGAGCAGATCGCCAAGAGGGTTGGCGCATGGCGGCCGCGCACCCTGCACGACCGGCCGTTCAGTGCCTTGGTGGAAGCGTCAGCCGCCTGATCAGGACAGCTGGAGCAATTCAGCGACGCTCAGCCGCACCTTCACTTCGTGCGGAGGGGCGGTGCCGGTGACCTCATTGGCCTTGTGGCGGGTGTCACGCACCATCGGCTTGGACAGCGGCATGCCTTTGCCGCCGATCACGCTGGCCACCAACGGGGCGTTGGAGCGCACGCCCCGTTTGAGCACGATGGCGATTTCGCCAGTGGCGAGCTTCACGAAGCAGCCCGGCGGGTAGATACCCGCAGCCTTGATGATGGCCGTACCGGCTTCATCGGTCTGTTGGTTTTCATCGAGATAGGCCGCTCTGGCCGCCGCCGTGGCCGTCATCGCGTGGCGTGACTTGCGTGGACTCAGCCGCGCCGCGAACACGTCGGCACGCCGGATCAGTCGGGCGAGCTGTGCCGCGGTACCCATGGTGGCCAGGGGCCCGGGGGGACTGACGTGGTGGAGTTCGACCGCCTTCAACCAGATTTCATCCGTCACGCCCAGATCGCCCAGCGCAATCGCGCTTTGCTTGGCGTGCTTGTCGATCTGCTCGCGTTGGTAGGGCGATGTGGCCGACTCCTGCACGGCCAGTTGATCCTGCAGGGTGGTCATTGCCAGGTTCATCGTGATGGCAGCCTTGCGCAGGGGCACGCGCCACTCCAGGGGCCAGGCGTCGAACTGACGCGCCGCCAGCTCCACGATCACGGCCACCAGCAAGGCGTGGCGGGCGCTGTACTTCTGCGTCTCGGTCGAGGCGCTGTAGATCAGTGACAGCAGCGCCGCATCGGCGCCGCCTGCCAGCAGGGACAGCAGATCGCCGTCGATGCTGTCGATGCGTTCGAGAAAGTCGCTCTTCGACGGCTCACGCAGCGCGGTGGCCATCTTCACGGCCAGACCGTCCCAGGTGGGAGGCGGCTCTGCGCGACGGGCGCGCGACTGCGTGGCCATGTTGCGCGCCACAGCGTCTGCGTCGACTTCATCCTCGGCTTTGGCGATGAGTCCGAGCTTGGCGTTGTCGCGCACCATCGAATCCATTTTGCCAACCACCGCCTTCTTGAAGGCGTCGGCGTCGGATATGTCGATGAAGACCCCCCGCTCGACCAACTGCTGGCGCCGCTCCTCCGTGCCGATGGTGCCGCCACGCGCGACCAGCACCATGCCAGCGGAATCCCGCAAGGCGAATGGAACCGGCTGGTTGATGCGTACCGAATCGATGGAAATGGAAACGACGGCCATGAGTCTATATGAGCTGTGGATCTGTGGACTGGTTATCGAGGATAGCTTCGATTGGATATCGGCCCGGCATGGACAAACATGATTGCGGATTGACGCGTTGCACAATCTGCGGCCATGAATGAAGCCCTGTCTGCCACACCGCCCATCGGGCCCATGAAGCTGTCCGGGCTGGAGCCCGTACTCATCGGCGAGGGCTCGCTGTTCGTCAACATCGGTGAGCGCACCAACGTCA
>NCFZ01000186.1 GCA_002281415.1 Burkholderiales bacterium 28-67-8
CTACGCCCGCCGCAGCGCACGCGTCATCCACGTGGGCAAGCGTGGCGGCTGCGCGAGCACGCCGCAGGCGTTCATCCACAAGCTGATGGTGGCCGAGGCCCTGCGCGGCGAGACCGTGGTGCGCCTCAAGGGCGGCGATCCGTTCATCTTCGGGCGGGGCGGCGAGGAGGCCGAGCACCTGCGCGACGCCGGCATCGAGGTGCGCGTGGTCAACGGCATCTCCTCAGGCCTGGCCGCGACCACCGCGCTGGGCGTGCCGTGGACGCACCGCCGGCACGCGCACGGCGTGATGCTGGTGACCGGCCACCCCGGCGAATCGAGCACCACGCTCGACTGGCCCACGCTGGCTGCGGCCGCCGCACAAGGCCTGACTCTCGTGGTCTACATGGGCGTGCAGCGGCTCGCGCAGATTCAAGACGGCCTGCTCGCCGCCCTGCGAGCGGACACGCCCGCCGCGCTGGTGCAGCACGCCAGCACCCCACAGGAACGACGGCTGGTGACCACGCTGGGCCAACTGGCTGCCGACGCCGCGCAGGCCGGCATCGGCAGCCCGGCGATCCTGATCGTGGGGGATGTGCTCAAAGGAGCGCAAGCGCTGAGCGATGCGGCCGTCGAGCCGGCCCGACAGCGCGTCGCGCTCTAGAACAGCACGCCGCTAACCCTTGGCCGTCGAGTGACGGCCCACCTGCGCGAGGCGGTTTTCAACACCGGTGATCGACGCGTCGACCTGCTCCCAGCGCAGTGCGTGTTCGCCCGGACGATCGCCCAGCAGGTCGACGACGAGCAGGCCGGACAGGGTGGCCTCGAGTTGGTCGAGCAGCGTTCTGGCCAGCGTCACATCGACCTCGACACGGTCCTTTTCCCACAGACCCGCCGGCTCCGAAGCGGCAGCGGCGACCGAGATGCTCAAGGCCGTGCGGTCTTGCAGCAGCGCGCGCCGCAGCGGCGCCACGTCGGCTTCAGGTGCGCTGCCTTGCAAGGCGCCGGCGTAACGGCGCACATCGGCACACAGCCGCACGAGCTGAGCGGGCACGGCCACGCCACTGCGCAGGGGCTGGATCAATGAGGCCAGCATCACCACCCCGGCACCCATGAAGGTCGCGAGGACGCGCACCCCTGCCAAAGGCTCGACGGCAATCCCCGCCAACTCACCGAAGGCCAGCACCAGCACCGTGATGGCAGCGACCACCGCCGTGTAGTTGGCCCACATGAACGCGCAGGTCACCAAGGCACCCAACCCCACGAACAAGACGGCCGCGCCGGGCAACGACACGGCGCCCAAAACCGCCACGGCAAGCAGCGCACCCAGCACGGTGCCGGTCAGCCGCATGCTGATCTTGCTGACCGTGCCGGCCAGATCGGGCTTGCAGATCCAGGCCACGGTCAGCGGAATCCAGAAGGTGTGTCCCAGAAAGAAGTCATCCCACGGCCCCAGCGAGATCGCGGTGGCCACGCCGTAGGTCAGGCTCATCTGCCGGGCGTGGCGAATGAGCACATCGCCTGCGTGCAGGTGCTGGCGCAGCCGCTCGAGCCAGCCCGGACCTGACGGGGCGACCGGCGCGCTGCTCGCCGCCGCACCGATCGGCCAAGGCGTGATCAGCCACTGCGCGGCCTCATCCAGCGCGCCGCGCAGCCGGGCCACCAGCGCGGCGTCATCGGGCTCGGCATGGGCGTCGCAGGCGGCGTGCAGCGCACTCAGCAGCGCGGGCAGACGGCTCACGCGCGAAGGCTGAACCAGCGCGTCGGCGATCCCGCAGGTCAGGCCTGAGGCGCTCGCGAGCAGCCGGTCGAGCGCCGCTGGATCCGCACGATGCGCCCGCCGCGGCACCAGCGCAAAGACCACGAGGCGGCTGCGTTCGAGGCACGCCAGCAGTTGGCGAAACCAGTCCAGCGTGGGCCCGGCCGCGCCGCTGAAGTCCACCGAACGGGTGGCGTCGAGGATGGCCGAGGCCGATCCGGTGCCCGACCAGCCCGTCAGCGGCTGCGCACAGACCTCGGCGAATTTGCGGTGGGCGATGGCCACCTTGCGCCGGGTGGCCCTGAACTGGCGAGGCGCGTCCAGCATCGCGGAGGCCACGGCGAGGCAGCCGCCAGCGGCCATCGCCGCCGCATCCATCAAAGCAGAGTCACCGCCGATCTCGGAGCCCGCATAAAGCGAAAACAGCGCGAGGCAGAACACGCCCACCAGGCCCCCCTTGGGCCCGAGCGCACCGGCATACCCCACCGCTGCCGCCCCCGCGAAGGCCACGGCCAGGTGCGCCGGCGCCGATTCGGACACCAGCCCGCCCAGCAGCGTGGCCAGCGCGCACGCGATGGCCGTCACGAGCATGGTGCGCCAGCGCAGCCAGGGCGGCTCGTTCATGTCGCTGAGGTTGGTCAGGAAGACACCCAGGGCGAACGGCACGCCCAACTCGAGGTTGTCCGACTGCGCGGCCAGACCCAGCACCGCGACCATGGTGATCGAGGTGCGAACGCCAACGCCCCAGGCGATCTGCGAGCGTTCGACCGGCAGGCACGAGGCCAGCAGGTGGCGCAGCGCACGCCACGGGTGAACGTTCATGCTTCGGGCCTCATGCGCTTCGGGGTTCAGGCGACCGCGGTGGCGTCGCCGGCCGTCGAGCCCGCGACCACCCAACGCACCGCCACGAATGCCACCGTCATGCAGCACGCCAGGTAGATCGCCAGCGGCATTTGCGTGCCGTGTGAAAACCAGGCCATCAGTGCGCTGCTCACGCAGCCCATGAGGATCTGAAGGCAGCCGAGCAATGCGCTAGCCGCACCCGCACGCCGTGGAAACGGCCGCAGCGCCAGCGTCACGCAATTGGCGAACACGATGCCGGCGGCGAGGTAGGTGATGAAAAACGGCAGCGCCACGGCCCACAGCGTGGTCAGGCCGAGCAGCGCCAGACCCAGCAGCAAGAGGGCGCCGAACAGCGACACCCACAGCCCCGCCTTGACCAGATCGGCCTCGTCGTGCTTCTTGACGAGAAAGGTGTTCGCGACATTGCCCAGGAGATAGAAGATCGCGGTGGCCATGATGACGAAGCCGTACTGCTCGGGCCGCAGCCCCAGGGTCTTCTCGTAGAGGATGGGCGAGGCCGCCATGTAGGCCGCCGAATGGCTGAAGAACATGGCGGGCACGATCATGTAGCCCACGTACCACCGGTTTTTCAGCAGGAGGCCCATGGACGAGAACATCTCGGCCCAGCTGAACTTGGCCGCGGCGCCTTTTCGGGTTTCGGGCAGGTAGACGAAGGCCAGGCCATAGCAAGCCACGGCGAACCCGAAGATCAGCAGGAAATTGGATTGCCAGCCGAGGTAGTCCTGAACGTAGCCGCCGGCCACCGGCGCCAGCATGGGCACCAGCGCCCAGGCGATCGACAGCCACACCGAGACCTGCGCGAGCCGCTTGCCGTCGCAGGTGTCTCGGGCCACGGCTCTGGGAATGACCACACACGCGCCTGCGGCGAAACCCTGCAGCAGCCGCCCGGCCAGCAACTGAGCGATCCCCGTCGAGAAAAAGCACACCGCCGAGCCCGCCGCGTAGAGCAAGATCGCCGGAAGAATGACCCGGCGACGCCCCAGGGCATCGGACAGCGCACCGTAGAACAGCTGCGACATCGCCATGCTGAGCAGAAACAGGCTCAGCGACAGCTCGATGTACTTCGGTGCCACATCGAGCGCGACCGCCATGGCGCCGAACGACGGCAGGTACAGGTCCACACCCACCTGCCCGAGGATCACGAAGGTGATGATCAGCGGAATGACGGCGCGGCTCATGGGCGTGGACTCAGTGGGCCGAAGCCAGCGACTCGACCAGCCGGAAGCCCGCCGCGCAAAACAGCAGTGCACCCAGCAAATGGGCCAGCGTGTGCGCCGCCGCCCAGAAGAAGTCGCCACGCTGCAGCAAGCTGAGCGACTCGCCGGAAAAAGACGAGAAGGTGGTCAGGCCACCCAGAAAGCCGGTGATGACCAGCAGCCGCAGCGTGTCGTTGGGCGAGCGCGCAAACCAGGCCAGCGCCATGCCGATCAGCAGCCCGCCCACGCAGTTGACGACCAGCGTGCCCAGCGGGAATCCGGCCCAGCGTTCGTTGAGCCACAACTGCACGTGCCAGCGCGACACGCCGCCCACCGCCGACCCGAGGGCCACGACAAAGATCTGGATCCAGGGAACGGTCTGCATCATCGGGCGGCTTCAGGGGGGGCGGGGTCGGTCGGGTTCCAGCGCGCCAGCGCCGCGTCGTCGCTCACGCGGGCGTCGACCCAGCGGGTGCCTTCGGGCGTGGCCTCTTTTTTCCAGAAAGGCGCTTGCATCTTCAGGTGGTCGATCAGGAATTCGCAGGCCAGAAAAGCCTCGCCGCGGTGCGCCGACGCCACCGCCACCAGCACGATCTGGTCTGGCGGCTGCAGCAGGCCCACGCGGTGGATCACGCGCACGCCGCGGATGTCGAAGCGCGCGCGGGCATCGTCGATGCTGGCGGCGATCGACGCTTCGGTCATGCCGGGGTAGTGCTCGAGCTCCATCGAGCTGACCGATGCGCCATCGTTGCGGTCGCGCACGCAGCCCACGAACGTGACCACCGCGCCCACGGCCGCATCGGCACCGCGCAAGGCGGCCACCTCGGCGCCGAGGTCGAAGTCAGCGGTCTGGATGCTCACGCTCATGGCCGCGCCCGGGTTCGCATCAACCGCCGGTGATGGGCGGAAAGAACGCCACTTCGGCGCCTTCGGTGACCACCGCCGACTCCTCGCACATCACGTGGTTGAGCGCGCAGCGGCGGCCGTGGCCACGCACCAGCGCGGCCGCGTGGTCGGCGCTCGACGCCATCAGACGGTCACGCAACTCGCCCACGGTGATGCCGGCGGGCACCTCGATCACTTCGTGCTCGCCGAGCACCTCGCGAATGGCAGCGAAGTAGCGCAGATTCACCTTCATGACAGCAGCTCCGTGAAGCTGAGGTAGCGCACCGTGTCGCCGGCGCGGATGTCAGCACGCCCGAGCTCTGGTTGGCAAACAGGTCGAGTCCGCCCGCAGCATTGAGCCGCACGCGCAGGAATTCGCGTCGCCGGTCGGGCCGCGGCACGTCGAAGTCGGCGCGCATGGGCAGGCCGCGCGGGGCGACATCGGCGACGCCTTGCAAGTGCAGCAGCACCGGGCGCACCACCAGCAAAAAGGTCACGAAGCTCGATACCGGGTTGCCGGGCAGACCGATGAAATACGCGCCGGGCGCATCGCCCGATGTGCCACGCCGCACCTCGCCAAACGCCAGCGGCTTGCCGGGCTTGATGGCCAGCTGCCACAGGTCGATGCGGCCTTCGGCCTCGACGGCGGGGCGGATGTGGTCTTCTTCGCCGACCGACACGCCGCCGCTGGTGACGATCACATCGTGCTCGAGCGCCGCGCAGCGCAAGGCGTCACGGGTGGCGTCAAGCCGGTCGGGCACGATGCCGAGATCGGTGCACTCGCAGCCCAGCGATTCGATCAGCGCGCGCAGCGTGTAGCGGTTGGAGTTGTAGATGGCGCCGGGTGGCAGCGGCTCGCCGGGCATCACCAGTTCATCGCCGGTGGAAAACAGCGCCACGCGCGGACGCTTGGCCACCGTCAAGGTGGCCGCACCCACCGAGGCCGCCAGACCGAGCGCTTGCGGCGTGAGCCGGGCGCCCTGCGGCAGCACGACGGCGCCCGAGCGCACGTCTTCGCCGCGGCGTCGGATCCACTGCCCGAGCTGCGGCACGGTGTCGATGCGCACCGCACCGCCATCGAGCGCGGCGCACTGCTCCTGCATCACCACCGCATCGGCGCCGGCGGGCACTTGCGCGCCGGTGAAGATGCGCGCGGCCGTGCCCGGTGGCAAAGGCGACGCCACCGCACCGGCGGCAATGCGCTGGCTCACCGGCAGGCTGACACCGGCCGCAGGCACATCGGCACAGCGCAGCGCGTAGCCGTCCATCGCGGTGTTGTCGGCCGGCGGCACGTCGATCAGCGAGCGCAGGTCGGCGGCCAGCACGCGGCCGCGGGCCTCGAAGGTGGAGATCGACTCGTTCGTGTCAGCCGCGAACGGCGTCACCGAGCGCAACAGCCGCCCCAGCGCCTCGTCGAGATCGAGCAAGGGCGGGCGTGGCGGAGGCGCGCCGGGCGTCAAACGTGCTCGCTGAGGTAGGTCTTGATCAGCTGCACATCAGGCGGCATGACCTCGAAGCGCTTGGGCAGGTCTTCGATGCCGCGCATGGCCGGTGGCCGTTCGGGCTCGATGCCGATGGCTTCGACGATGGTCTCGGCGAACTTGGCGGGCAGCGCGGTCTCGAGCACGATCATCGGCACGCCCCAGTCGATGCATTCGCGACCGACCTTCAGGCCGTCGGCGGTGTGCGTGTCGATCACCACGCCAAAGCGGCGGTGGGTGTCGCGGATGGTGGCCAGCCGGTCGGCGTGGGTGCTGGTGCCCGACACGAAGCCGAACTCGGCGGTGCGAGCGAACTCGTCATCGGTGACGGTGAACGAGCCATGCTGCTCGACATCGGTCTTGAACAGCTGCTTCGTGCGCTCGCCGTCGCGGCCGAGCAGATCAAACACGAAGCGCTCGAAGTTCGAGGCCTTGGAGATGTCCATCGACGGGCTGGAGGTCTCGTGCGTCTCGGCGCTGCCGCGCACGCGATAGGTGCCGGTGCGAAAGAACTCGTCGAGCACGTTGTTCTCGTTGGTGGCCAGCACCAGATGGCGGATCGGCAAGCCCATCATGCGAGCGACATGGCCGGCGCAGATGTTGCCGAAGTTGCCCGACGGCACGGCGAAGCTGACCTGCTCGGTGTTGTCGCGCGTGGCCTGGAAGTAGCCCGCGAAGTAGTACACGACCTGCGCGAGCAGCCGCGCCCAGTTGATCGAGTTGACGGTGCCGATGTGGTGGCGACGCTTGAACTCGAGGTCGTTGGAGACCGCCTTGACGATGTCCTGGCAGTCGTCGAAGACGCCTTCGATGGCCAGGTTGTGGATGTTGGGGTCTTGCAGGCTGAACATCTGTGCCTGCTGGAACGGGCTCATGCGGCCCAGCGGGCTGAGCATGAACACGCGCACGTTCTTCTTGCCGCGCATGGCGTATTCGGCCGCGCTGCCGGTGTCGCCCGAGGTGGCACCCAGGATGTTGAGCGTCTCGCCGCGGCGCGCGAGTTCGTACTCGAACAGCTGGCCGAGCAGCTGCATGGCCATGTCCTTGAACGCGAGCGTCGGGCCGTTGGACAGCGCCTGCAGGTACACATCGACGCCCTCGGGCGTGTTGGCCGCGCGGTCAAGCGGTTTGAGCGGCGTGATCTCGGGCGAGCCGAAGACCTCGGGCGTGTAGGTGCGCGCGGTCAGCGCGCGCAGGTCATCGGCCGGGATGTCGTCGATGTACAGCGACAGGATCTCGAACGCCAGCTCGTGATAGCGCAGGCCGCGCCAGCGCGCGAGCGTGGCCGCGTCGATGCGCGGGTAATGCACGGGCAGGTACAGCCCGCCGTCGGGCGCCAGGCCCTCGAGCAGGATTTCGCAAAAACTGCGCAGTTCGGCGTGACCGCGGGTGCTCTGGTACTTCAAGCGATCGCTCCTGGGATGTGTGCGCGGCTCAACTGAGTTCTTCCTTGCGGATGCGCACGATCGGCGCGAGCACCGTGGGCA
>NCFZ01000009.1 GCA_002281415.1 Burkholderiales bacterium 28-67-8
TCGGCGAGTACCGCAGGGCGTTTTCCAGCAGGTTGTTGATGATCACGGCCAGCATTCGCTGATCGACCATGATGGGTGGCAACTGGGGCGCGGGCTCGAATTGAATGCGATCGCGTTCCCCGAGCGCGTCACGCCGAAGCTCGAACTCCACGCCCAGCGAGCAAGCCGCGCGGTTCAGCGGCGCGGCCTCATCTTCGAACTCGACCGACTGCGCGCAGTGGTCGATGACTCGGCGCATCGAGGCCAGGGCGATCGCGGCATGGCCGTGCATCGAGGCGCTCGCCACGCGAGCGCCCATCACCAGACCCAGCGTGGTCAGTGGCGCTTTCAATTCGTGCGTGAGCATGACCATGAACTCCTGCTGACGCTGGCGCTCGCCCCGCTCGAACTCCAGCGCCAGGGCGTTCAGTTCGGCGTGTCGCTGCTGTTCGGCGCGTTGGCGCCCATCCATGAGGACGCGGCGCCAGCCCACCACGATCAGCACCACGACCGCGCTGATGCACGCGAGGGGCAGCGCCAGCGCGACGAAGGATTCAGGCCGGCTTTTGTAGAACCCGGAATGGAAAGACGCCACCCATGCCAAGGTCAGAACGACCCCGAACACCAGCCTCTCGAGGCCCCGACGGGTCCGACCGAAGCGGCGGGCCGGATCCGGCAGCCCACGGCGGCAGGCAAAGGCACCCAGCATCAGGCCCAAGGGCACAGTGACGTACAGGCCAAGGGCGATCGTTCTGACGGGCGCCAATTGCCCAACCAGCAGAAGCAACACGCTCGCCGCCATCAGCGCGAGCGGCACACGTTGCATCCGCATGATCCACCGAGGTGCCTGTAGCAGCATCAGCACCCGCATGAAGAACCACAGGCTGACGGCCATGTTCAGCAACCGAAGCAGTTCCACGACATCGACCATGCCGTCGCCGCCGAGCCAGGGCAGGGGCAGCTTGGTACCAGGCCCCATGGCCAGAAAAAAATCGGCGTTCAGCACGGAAATCGTCAGGTTCAGCACCTGCTTGGAAAACATGCTGTGACCGATGCCCTTGCGGTCCGTCATCCACGCGATCACCCCGACCATGACCAGCAGCCCCTGTGCGCCCATCGCCAGGCCCTGGAACAGGGCGTCCGACACCGTTCTGGCGGCGGCGGCATCGGCCGACAAGACCTCGACCGCCAGGTACGACGGCCCGGCCGACTGCAGCCGCATCCACAGATCGCGCGGCGCAGTCCCCACCGCAATCGGCAGCATTCGCACGGTGAACGGCGCTGCGGCCGGGGCCGTGTCGCGCCCGGCCGGCCTGCTCGCGTCTGGCTGCAAGGGGTCGTAAAGCGTCAGTTCGTGCAGCCACATCGGGATGACACGCAGCTGCGCCATCGTGGGTTCGTTGCCGGCCGACGGCAGGGGCGCGTCCACGTCTGTCGGCTCCACCCGCAGGCGTACCCACACCACCCGGGGCCCGAAGAGATCTGCAAAGGTGCCGCGGTAGGGCGTTTGCACTTGCCGCTGCGCTTCGTCGAGCGTCATCTGCCCCGATGGGTCCCGCACATAGGCCTGCTCGACGATGTGCAGGCTCGCTGCCCGCGCTCCCGGGGTCCACAGCGCCGTGGCCATCAAGCACGCCAGCGCCCACGCCAGCCATGGGCCGCGGTTGCGCACAATGAAAGTCAGGGGCATTGCGGTGGCCGGTTGGGTGGTGCGCTGCAGCGCAAGGATCGCGTGAAGGCCAGCGCCAGCCCGCTGCGCTGGCGCTGCCCCCAGACCGGCATGGGCAATGACGCAAAGCATACAGGCGCCCCCGGCGGCGCCTGTGCGCGGGCGTGTAGTGATCTGTAGTGTTTGGCGAGGCCGGCTGCCTAGGATCCGACGCATGCGGTCGCCCGGCTGCATTCCACGCGTCCCGAAACGCATCACCCCCTTGGAGAATTCGATGAAGAAGACCATCCTCAATGCAGCGCTGCTGGCCGCCGCCTTTTTGTCGGCCCCCATGGTGGCGTACGCCATTCCCGTGACCTGGACGCTGTCGGGCGTGACGTTCGATGACGGCGGCACCGCCTCGGGCTCGTTCGACTTCGATGCGAGCCTGAGCGACGAGACGGCCTATTCGAACATCAGCATCACCACGACGACGGTCGGGGCCTACACCGGGTCCTCGAGCTACCGCGGTGCGGGTTTCAACCCGAACGAGGCAAAGATGTTCGATGCCTACAGCAACGACGGCCATTCCCTGTTCCTGCGTTTCGATTCCGCTTTGACCGGCGCCGCCGGCACTTCGGTACTCACGAACTCCGGTGGTTTTGCCTCAATGGAAACCTTGTTCGATCTCTATGACTATTCCTTCCTGGATCGGTACGTCACCGCCGGCTCCGTCACGACGCTTGCCTCGGTCGCTGCCGTGCCCGAACCCGAAACCTACGCCTTGATGCTGGCCGGTCTGGCCGCGGTGGGCTTCGCCGCCAAGCGGCGCCAGGCCATCTGAGGCGCAGGCTCGATTCCGGCACAAAAAACCGGCCCTGGAGGCCGGTTTTTTCATGGTGAGCGCAGCGCGTTCAGCTCAGCGTCTTGGTGACAGACAGCCGGTTCCAGCCGGCTTCGCGCCGGTAGGTCACGCTGTCCATCAGCTCGCGCACCAGGAACACGCCCAGCCCGCCGATGGGGCGGTCGTCGATGTCGGCGTCGAGGTCGGGCGCGGGGGCTTGCAGCGGGTCGAAGGCGACACCGTCGTCGGCGATCTCCATGGACAGCGCAGTGCCTTCCTGGGCCAGATGCAGCCGCACGTGCGGAATGGCGGCGCCATCGGACCCGTAGGAGATGACGTTCATCATGATTTCCTCGAGCACCAGCCTGGCCTGGAACAGCGCCGTCTCGGACCAGGCGACGCGCGCGGCAAATTCATCGAGTGCCTGGTCGGCCTTTTCAAGGCCGGCCATGTCGGCCATCAAGTCGAGGGTGATCTGGTGTGACACGTTTTGCATCTCGACCGGGGTTTTAACCCACTTTCTGCGCCAACCGTGCCCGTGGGACTGCGGTTTGAATGGTGGGCGCGAAGTTGAAAATCGCGCCGGTCCGGCCGCAACAAAGCAAGGTAAAGTGACCTGTCCTGCGCGCGCGTCAAGCCGCTCACGCACGCCCACCTCCACACACTTTCATGGACGTTACAACATGAGCTCGACATCCTACAAACTCGCCGGCCGTCTTGATGGAGCCAGTTCTGCGGCGCACGAGAAGGCGCTGCAGTCGCTGCTCGTGGGCGACGTCGACTCGATCGACATCGATCTGTCGGAACTTGATTACGTCAGCAGCGCGGGTTTGCGCGTGCTGCTGGTGGCGGCCAAGGCGGCCAAGGGCAAGGGCGGCAAAGTCACGCTGCTGTCGCCCAAGCCGTCCACGCTGGAAGTGCTCAAGATCAGCGGCTTCGACAAGATCATCGCCATTCAGGCCTGAGCCGCGTCATGACGACCCACACCCAACTCACGCTGGCCGAAGAGCTGGTGCTGATCGCGCTCGATGACGAAACCGGCTCGCTCATCAGCTTGCCTCAGTTCTCGCTCGAATTCGCCCTGGCGGCAGCTTTGGTGATGGAGTTGACGCTCGTCGGGCGCATCGACACCGACCCAGAAAAATTGTTCGTGCTGTCGGCCGAGCCCACGGGCAATGCCCTGTTGGACGACGCGCTGGCCCAGATCAGCACCGAGCCGCAGGTGCAACCCACCAGCGTGTGGCTGCGCCGGCTGTCGCAGCCGGGCCCCGAGCTGTGCGAACGCGTGATTGGCGGGCTGGTCGATCGTGGCGTGCTGCGCTCGGTCGAGAAGCGGCTGCTGTGGGTGTTCAAGACGCGCGTGTATCCGCCCACCAGCGGCCTCGAGGAGCGCGAGGTCAAGAGCCGCGTCATGACGCTGCTCAACAACGACGAGATTCCCGACACCCGCGACGCGCTGTTGATCGGGCTGCTGCGCGCCACCGGCATCATCGAGCGGCTGCTCAGCACCACCGAGCTGCACCGTCTGAGCCCGCGCATCAACCAGATCGCCAACCTCGAAGAAATCAGCCGCGAGCTGAGCAGCACCATCGCCGAGTTGCAGGCGGTGCTGGCTTCGGCGTTCATGTTCGGCTGACGCTCAGGCGTCGGTTTGCGCCCCGAGGGCCTCGGGGAGTTCGGCCAGGTTCGTGTGGAGTCCTGATGACCAACATTTCCGAGCTGGCGAGCTTCCTGACGCATCTCCACGAGAAGCACCGTTCGAACGATGAGGGCGAGGTCGCGACCTACATCCCGGAACTGGGCAAGGCCAACCCCGACCACTTCGGCATCAGCATGGTGACGGCGGATGGCCAGGAGTTCTCGGTCGGTGACGTGAATCAGGAATTCACCATCCAGTCCATCTGCAAGCCGCTGGCTTTCCTGATGGCGCTCGAGCAGCATGGCCGCGACAAGACGCTGTCGCATGTGGGCATCGAGCCGAGCGGCGATGCCTTCAACTCGGTGGAGCTGGACCCGAAGACCAAGCTCCCGTTCAACCCCATGGTCAACGCGGGGGCGATTTCCACGGCTTCGTTGATCAAGGGCGCCTCGCCCGAGGCCGGTGTGGCTGCTTTCGTGGATCGCCTGAGCAAGGCGGCCGGCCGGCCATTGCGGGTGGACGACAGCATTTACGCGTCCGAGTCTTCCACCGGCCACCGCAACCGCGCGATTGCCTACCTGCTGCGCAATTTCGACGTGATCGACGATGCCGTCGATCACACCTTGCACCAGTACTTTGCGCAGTGCTCTGTGCTCGTGAATTGCCGCGACCTTGCCGCGATCGGTGCCACCTTGGCCAACGTGGGCGAGAACCCGCAGACCCACTCCGAGGTGTTCGACGCCATTTGTGTGCGCGATGCACTCGCCGCGATGTTCACCTGCGGCATGTATGACTACGCGGGCGAGTGGGCCTTCCGCGTGGGTGTGCCAGCCAAGAGCGGCGTGGCCGGCGGCATCATGGCGGTGGTCAACCGTCAGATGGGCGTGGCCGTCTATTCGCCGCGGCTCGATGCGCGCGGCAACAGCGTTCGCGGCATCAAGGTGTGTGCCGATCTGTCCGATGAATTCGGATTGCACGCCTTCGACTGCACGAACTTCGGGTCGAGCCTGCTGCGAGCGTTGTAGTGGGTTGACCGCAGGCCCTGGCCCCGGCCTCGGGCTCTGCGGATTTTGAGGTCGCGCACTCGTCATCACCGGGTCGCCGGCGCAGGTGATACTTCGCCGCCCCGGACGAGCAGCCAACTGCTGCTGGGCGCATGCGCTTCAGTTGTCATTTGTCGGACCTGGCTCGCGCCCCATCACCCCATGTCGAAACTGAATGCCTCCGACCTGATCGACCTGCGCCGCTCCCTGGTGAGCCTGGCCAGCCTGATGCTGCTCATGGTGCTGACCACCGGGATTGCCGGGCTGTTTGCCGCCTGGTCGCTCAGCGAGTTTCACTTGCGCACCGAGAAAACGCTGATGGAAGCGTCTGCCGCAGTCAGCGAGGCGCGCTCGGTTCAAGCGAATTTCAAGCTGCAGGTACAGGAGTGGAAAAACATCCTGCTGCGGGGGCACGTCGAGGCCGACCGCGCCCGCTACCGTGCCGCCTTTCGTGCGCAAGCCGGGAAGACCGCCGACTCGTTGAAGTCGCTGCCGGCCGAAGTGGATCGGTTGCAGCTGTTGAACGACGCCGGTGCGCCAGTCAAGCTGACCGATCTGGTCGATGTTCCCGGCATCTCGGCCGAACTGGCGGCGCTCAACGAACGGTACGAAACCGCTCTTGCGGCGGCATCGGCCGAAGACGCCATGGACGGCTGGGATCCGATGCTGGCCGACGGGTTGCTGCGTGGCGCCGACAGGGAACTGAGCGATCGCCTGGAGTCCATTCCGGTGGCGCTGCGCAAGGCCATTGATGCGAGCTTGCACAAGTCGCAGCAGTTGGGGGCCGAGCGGTTTGACACCCTTTCGCGGTTCGTCTGGTCTGCCATCCTTTTCGCGCTCGCGATGGTGGCGATCATGATCTGGCGCATCCTCAGACATCCGGCGCTCGCCCGATGAACGAGCTGGGCGTCACGGCCTGGGCGGGCCTGGGGCTGTTCTTCGTCGGCATGCGCATGATCAGCACGCACGTCCGCCAACTGGGCGGGGGCAGTTTTCACGCCTTCATGGTTCGCAGCCTGGGGCGCACGATGGCGCCGCAGTCGGCGGGCCTGATGTTCGGCGCCCTGACGCAATCCACCGGGGCCGTCACCTTTGTGATCTCGGGTCTGATCGCCGCGGGTGCACTCACCCTGGAGCGTGCGCTGCCCATGCTGTCGTGGGCCAACGTGGGCACCTCGGCGCTGGTGCTGCTCGCGGCCGTCAACATCCATTCGATGGTGCTGCTGTTGCTGGGCATCGTCGGGCTGTCGTTCTTCCTGGGCATCGAGCGGTCAGATCGCTACCGGCATGTGGTTTTCGCGCTGCTCGGCCTGGGTCTGCTGCTGTTCGGCCTGACGATGCTCAAGACCAGCATGGCCTCGCTGGGCAGCGAACCCTGGATGCGCGAGTTCGTCGAGTTCGCGGGCTCGGGCGTGGCCATCGCGCTGGTGGCCGGTTTCGTCATCGCGGTCGCGGTGCAGTCGTCTTCCATCGTCACGGTGCTGGCGCTGCCGCTCGTTCACGAGGGCCTGCTCAGCCTGGATCAGACCGTGCTGATGATCTATGGTGCCAACGTGGGCTCGGGCTTTGCCGTGTTGCTGCTGGCCTCCGGCATGGAGGGCACTTCCCGACAGTTGTCCTTGTGCCAGGCTGTCTTGCGGGCGATGACGGCGCTGGTGCTGCTGCCGCTGTTCTTCATCGAGAAAGAAGCCGGCGTGCCGCTGGTGCTCGCGCTGTTGCGTGCGGTGTCCAGTGCCACCGCGACCCAGTGTGCGGTGGCCTATGTGCTGTTCCAGGTGATCCTCGTGCTGATCAGCCAGCTCAGCGCGAGCTGGCTGCTGGGCCTCGCCCGCAAGCTGGCGCAGCCCTCGCTGGAAGAGGTGCTCATGAAGCCGCACTACCTGTTCGAGGAGGCCGCTGGCGATCCGGCCACCGCGTTGTCGATGGTGGAGCTGGAACACCGCCGGCTGGTGAGCCTGCTGCCTGACTTTCTCGAAGATGTTCGCCCCGAGGACGAACGCTCGGGGCAGGCTGCGCCGTTGGCACTGCGCGCGGCGGCCAGTGAGGCGATCGCCGAGGAGATGGATCGCTTTCTGAGTGCCACGATCCGGGCCAACCCGGACATGGCCGACATCGACCTCGTGTTCGCCGCTCGCAGCAGGCTGCAAACGCTGCGCCCGCTGCAAACAGCCTTGCACCAGTTCGCATCCGAGCTCATTGCCGTTCCGCTGGCTGAAAGACCGGCTTTTACCGGGCACATCGTCGAAGGCTTGCATGCCGTCCTGATGGTGGCTGCAGACACTGCCGCCGACGATTCGGCAGACGCGGTGGAAATGCTTTTCATCCTGACCGAAGAGCGCAGCGCGCTGATGGAGCGCGTTCGTGAGGAACTGCTGGGTGGCAGTGCCAGCATCGGCGGGCGTGAATCCCTGCTGTCGGCGACGCTGACCTTCGAGCGGATCATCTGGCTGCTGCGCCGTCTGTCCCCTCCGCCTTCTGCGGTCCTCACCTAGACTCTCGCAGTCGCGACGACGCAGCATTGGGCGAGGCATTGAAGCCATGAATCCGCTTTCAGGCGAACCTTGGACCCCGGAAAACCTGGAGGTCGCTGCCACACTGATCAGTCAGCTGGCCGAAGAGTTGGCCTTCGTGGTGCCGGACCAGGATTCCGGGCTGCTGGCCATCAATGCGCTTTGCATGGACCTCGAGCAGTTGATCGAGGCTGAAGCCGGCGCCCCGGTGGCGCTCGCGAGCGGCGTGGTGGTGCTGCGCCGGTGGATCGACGAGATCCTGAACGGGCCGGTGCGCTTCGTCCGTGCGTCGATCGATCTGCTGGGCGAGTGGCACCACTGGGCCAGTTCGGTGCTGGTGGCGATCGAGCAGGGCGAACCCCCGGGCGAGATGCCGTCTGAGTGGGACTCGACCGATCTGTCGGGCAATTCCGACAAGGCGCTTGCCGCGGCCACGGGCCCGACGGCGGCTCCCGACGCCGAGCCCATCGTGCCGATCCTGCTCAATTTGGCGCAGGACCAGGAACTGCTGCGCGAGTTCTACGGCGAGTCGATGGAGCTGCTCCAGGACATCGAACGCGGCGTGCTGGTGCTGGAAGAAAACCCGGACGACAAGGGCACCATCAACTCGATCTTCAGGGCCTTTCACACCTTCAAGGGCAGCGCCGGCTTCCTGCATCTGGCGGCGCTGGGCGAGCTCGCCCACGAGCTCGAAACGCTGCTGGACGCGGTTCGCCGGGCCGATCTGCGCATCAACCGCGAGATCATCGAGTCGATCCTGGCCGGTGCCGATGCGCTCAACCAGTTCACCACCGAGATCGGCGGTCAGCTCGATGGGCGCAAGACCGCCGACCCGATCGCCGTGCCGACGCGCCAGGTCCTGCTGCGGGTTCGCGCGGCGTTGCGCGGCGATGCGCCCGTGCCCGCGGCGCCTGCGGTTCCTGCGCCGCAGGCCACGGCCATCGAGACACCCGCCGTCGCTGCGGCCAACCCCGCCTTATCTCCACAGGCTGACGAGCCTGCGGCGCCGCCCGCGTCAGCCGCTGCCGCTGCGTCAATCGCACCGTTGGTGGTGGCCGAGCGTGCCGGTGCTGCCGAGCCACCGAAGACCTCGCGCGATGCCGGTCATGCCGTCACGGGCGGTGGTTTCGTCAAGCTCGACACCGAAAAGCTCGACGCCCTGGTGAACCTGGTCGGTGAGCTGGTGATCGCGCAGTCGATGGTGGTGCAAAACCCCGACGTGCAAGGCATCAACAGCTTGCAGTTGTCGCGCAGCTTGCGCCAGCTCAGTCGCGTGACCTCGGAGCTGCAGCGCAACGCGATGTCGCTGCGCATGGTGCCCATCCGCAGCATGTTCCAGAAGATGAGCCGGCTGGTGCGCGACCTCGGCGTGCTGCAGGGCAAGCAGATTCAGCTGGTGCTCGAGGGTGAAGAGACCGAGCTCGATCGCAACATCGTCGAGAAGATGAGCGATCCGCTGATCCACATGATCCGCAATGCGGTGGACCACGGACTCGAGCATGCCGCTGACCGCACCGCTGGAGGCAAGCCGGCCACCGGAACGATCCGGCTGTCGGCCGCCCATCAGCGTGGAGGGATCGTGATCCGCATCCAGGACGATGGCCGCGGGCTTGATGCCGGTCGCATCCTGGCCAAGGCCATCGATCGTGGACTGGTCGCTGCGCACGCCGAGTTGACCCAGGCCGAAATCTTCGCGCTGATCTTCCTGCCGGGCTTTTCGACGGTGGAGACCGTCACCGAGCTGTCCGGCCGTGGCGTGGGCATGGACCTGGTGCTCGACCACATCCAGACCCTGCGCGGCAAGGTCGAGATCGAATCCGAGCCGGGCGCGGGCACCACGTTCACGATCTTGCTGCCGCTCACGCTGGCGATCATCGATGGCTTGCTGGTGCGCATCGGCGATGACCGTTACATCATCCCCACCCTGGCGGTGTGCGAGTCGTTCCGGCCACGCGCAGGAATGATCAGCACCGTGCATGAGCGCGGCGAGATGATCACCGTGAGGGGGCGGCAAACGCCCTTGTTGCGCCTGGGGAACTTCCTGGGCGTCAAGTCGAGTGCAGCCACGATCGAGGACGGCATCATCGTGGTGGTCGAGTCGGGTGGAGCCTCGCGCGCGCTGTTTGTCGATCAGCTGATCGGCAAGCAGGAGGTGGTGATCAAGAGCCTGGGCCGCGCCTTCGAGAACCAGAATCTGGTCGCCGGCGGTGCGGTGCTCGGGGACGGCTGGGTCGGGCTGATCCTTGACGTGGACACGCTCGTAAAGCTGCCACTGGACAATCGCGCGGGCCTCGCGCCGCCATCCACAGGGACTCACGCATGAGCAACAACCTCGCCACTTCGACTCCAGCGGGCACCGGTGCGCTCGCCGGGCGTTACCTCACGTTCATGCTCGGGGCCGACTCCTACGGGTTGCCGGTGCTCAGCGTGCGCGAAATCATCCGCCTGTGCCCGATCACCCCGGTGCCGCGCATGCCCGAGTACGTCAAGGGCGTCATCAACCTGCGCGGCACGGTCATCGCCGTCATCGACTTGCGCGCCAAGTTCGAGATGTCGGCATCGACGCTGGGAGACCGCTGCTGCGTCATCATCGTGCAGATCCGCTCGTTGACCGGGGGTCCCAGCACGCTCATGGGAGCCGTGGTCGACGCGGTCGAAGAGGTGGTCAACCTCGGCGCTTCAGACATCGAACCCACCCCCGATTTCGGCGGCACGCTCGACACGCGCTACATGCTGGGCGTGGCAACCATCCGCGGCGGCGTCAAGACGCTGCTCGACATCGAGAAGATCTTCCAGGAAGACGGCAGTCTGGCGATGTCGGCCACGCCCCAATCCACCCCCGCTGCACCATCGAAGGCGACATGAACATGAACAACTGGACCATCTCGCGACGTATCACAGCCGGCTTGAGCGCCCTGGTGCTGCTGACTCTGCTGATTGGCGCGTTCGCTTTCGTGCGCATGCAGGAGATGTCGCAGTCCATCATTTCGCTGTCGGACTCGACCATGCCCAGCCTCGTGACGCTGCATGAAATCAGTCGCTCCGCGCGCCGGCAAGCCATTGCTCACGACGACATCGCCGCTGCCGATGCCAATCGCCGTGCGCCGCTGCAAGAGTCGCTTGCCAAGGAGCAGTCTGAGCTCAAGGGGTTGATCGACCGTTACGAGACATCGCTGATCGCCGATGAAGAAGACCGGCGTCTTTTTGGCGAGGTCAAGCAGGCCCTGGCCGATGTGCAGGCCACCGCCCGCCGTTACGCGGAAAATTCCGAGGTCCCGATGGCCGAGGCCGCGGCGTCGGCCGCCAGCGCCGTCGAGTCGCGCACACAGCAGCACTTGCTGCTCTCGCCGGCGCAAAGCAAGTTGATTGCCGCGATCGACGACAACGTGCGTTACAACGAAAAGGTTGGTCGTGCCGCCGGCGAGTTGGGCAAGTCCGTGTCGGCCTCGGCCATGCAGGTGCTGAAGATCTCGGTGGCCGTGGTGGTGCTGCTGGCTGTCGGCATCAGCTTTTTCACCGTGCGCTCGACGAGTCGGGTGCTCGGTGAAATCATCGGCAGCCTCGATGCCAGTGCCTTGCAGACGGCATCGGCCGCCCGCCAGGTGTCGATGGCCAGCCAGATGCTGTCATCGGGCGCGAGCGATCAGGCCTCGGCTGTCGAGGAAACCAGCGCCTCGCTGGAAGAAATTTCCAGCATGGTGCGCGCCACCGCCGATAACGCCGAGCGTGCCAAGGATCTGGCCGCACAGGCTCGCGGCGTGGCCGAGGACGGCGGCAAGATCATGGTCGACATGAGGCTGGCCATGACGGCCATCGACGCGTCGGGTGCCGAGGTGGCCAAGATCGTCAAGAACATCGACGAGATCGCGTTCCAGACCAACATCCTCGCGCTCAATGCGGCCGTGGAAGCTGCGCGTGCCGGCGAGGCCGGTGCCGGCTTTGCGGTGGTGGCCGACGAGGTGCGCTCGCTCGCTCAGCGCAGCGCCGCCGCTGCCCGCGAAACCGCCGACAAGATCGATGCGGCCATCGCCAACAGCCGCCGCGGTGCCGAGTGCACGGCGCAGGTCGGTCGCGCGCTCGAGCAGATCACCGACAAGGTCACCGCCACCGACTCGCTGGTGGGCGAGATTGCCAGCGCTGCCAGCGAGCAGGCGCAAGGCATCGGCCAGGTCGGGATCGCCGTCAACCAGATGGAGCAGATCGCCCAGAGCAACTCCATCAGCTCCGAGGAAAGCGCGGCTGCCGCCGAGCAGCTCGACGCCCAGGCCGAGATGATGAAAGGGCTGGTGGGCCGCCTGCGTGCGCTCATCAGCGGCGGGTCTGCCTCGGCGTCGAGCACCTCAGACGCTGCCGGCGCGGGTGGTTCTGCACGCTACAGCCGGCCGATCAAGCCGACCGTGCCGTCAGCGGTTGCACACAACCGGCCTGCACCGGCACCCGCGGCCATCAGCGGCGCGCGCATGCACGCGCTGGGCAACATCCCGATGCCCGAGCCGCGAGATGGCGATGGCGAGGCGGGCGGCGGCAGCTTCCGCAATTTCTGAGTTGGGCTGCTTCGCTGCTGCACCCGGCGCGTGAACACGGTCGCCCATGAGCTGTCGGATCAGGCCTTCCGGATCCTGGTGGACATCGTCTACGAGCACAGCCACATCCGCGTGGGGCCCGACAAGCAATTGATGCTGGCCAACCGTCTGCGCAAGCGCTCGCGTGCGCTCGGTTTTCACAACTGCAGCGACTACGCCGTCGCACTCGCTGAACGCGGCGGTGCCGACGAAGTGGAAGAACTGGTCGACCTGGTGTCCACCAACCACACCCAGTTCTTTCGCGAGGCCGAGCACTTCGAGTTCCTGGCCAAGAAGGTCGTCCCGGAGTTCCTGCCCGGCGCCCTGGCTTCGGGTTCTGCGTTGCGGGTGTGGTCGGCCGCGGCGTCTTCGGGCGAGGAGCCTTATTCGATCGCCGTGACGCTGGCCGAGCAGTTGCGTGGTCATCCGGCGGCGCAGTGGGAGGTGCTGGCTTCCGACATCTCGAAGCGCATGCTGGCTCAGGCGCAGCTCGGTGTGTACCGCATGGACCGGGTGGGTGCCGTTCGGTCCGAATGGCTGCAGCGGTATTTCGAGCGGGGCTTTGCCGAGTCGCACGGCAAGTGCCGGGTGCGCCCTGAGTTGAAGCGCCGCGTGCAGTTCGAGCGCATCAACCTGTTCCAGGACCGGTACCCCATTGCAGCGCGCCAGCACGTCATCTTCTGCCGCAACGTCATGATCTATTTCGACTTGCCTTCGCGCGAGGCAGCGGTCGAAAAGCTCGTGAGTCACCTCCTGCCCGGCGGCTACCTGGTCATCGGCTACTCGGAGAGCCTGCTGGGCATCAAGCACGCCTTGCAGCCCGTCGGCCAGGGGATCTACAGACTGCCATGAACAGCACGGCCAAGATTCGCGTTCTGGTGGTCGATGACTCGGCCATCGCCCGGCGCTCGATCACGCAGGCGCTGGCGCGCGACCCGGCGATCGAGGTGGTCGGCGTGGCCAGCGATCCCTACGTGGCGCGCGACCGCATCCTGGCCTTGCGTCCCGATGTGCTCACGCTCGACCTTGAGATGCCGCGCATGGATGGCCTGACCTTCCTGAAGATCTTGCAGGAGCATCACCCGATCCCCGTGGTGGTGATCAGCTCGGCCACCCCGGCCGGCTCGGCCATGGCCATGGAGGCTTTGGCCGCCGGCGCCGTCGATGTGGTGGGCAAGCCCGATGGCAGCCAGGCGCTCGGCGAGGTGGCCAGGCACCTTGCGCAACTGGTCAAGGCGGCCGCCCGTTCGCAGCGCTGGCAGGGCGCGCCGGTGGCGGCAGAAGCGCAGCCGGCGCTGCATGGCGGCGGCGTGGCCAGCGCACCCGGCCGCGTCATCGTGATCGGCGCGTCCACGGGCGGCGTCGAGGCGCTGCGCTTCGTGTTGCCCCGCCTGCCCGCCGACCTGCCGCCGATCCTGGTGGTTCAGCACATCCCGCCGCGCTTTTCACGCACGATGGCGCAGCACCTCGATGAGCTGTGCCCGTTCCCCGTGCGTGAAGCCGAAGACGGCGAGGAGGCGTCCTGGGGCACCTGTCTGGTGGCGCCGGGAGACTTTCACATGGCGCTCGTCAAGGCAACTGGCGGCTACCGGGTGAGGCTCGCGCAGTCGCCGCCGGTGCACCATTGCCGCCCGGCGGTCGATGTGCTGTTCCGCTCGGCGGCCGAGCACGCGGGCCAGGACGCCGTGGCCGTGCTGCTGACCGGCATGGGCGTGGACGGCGCGCGCGGAATGCTTGCTCTGCGCACGTTGGGCGCGCGCACGCTGGCTCAGGACGAGAGCAGCTGCGTCGTGTTCGGCATGCCGCAAGCCGCGATCAAGCTCGGCGCCGCCGAGAAGGTGGTGCCGCTGCACCGCATGCCGCAGGCCATCATGCACGCGCTGACGGGAAGGCATCCGGAGTGAGCGCCACCCACACCGAGCCCCGTCTGGCGCCCATCGTTGCCACGGCGGTCCACCATGTGCTGAACACGCAGTTCCATCTGACGGCTGAGGCATTGACCGAGCCGCCCGCCGCCCCAGCCGGGTACGCATCGAAGCTGCAAAGCCGCATTGACCTGTCGGGTGCACGGGTCCATGGCGAGATCGTCTTGTCGATGCCCGACGCGCTTGCCAACCTGCTGGTGGCGCACATGCTCGGCTTGCCCGACACGACCACCGCCTCGGATGCCGACAAGCTGGATCTGGCCGGCGAGTTCTGCAACATGCTGGCCGGGCAGATCGGCGGCGCGTTGACCACCAGCGGCTACCTCAATGACCTCAGCACGCCGAAGGTGCAGCGCCTCGAGGCGGGGGCGTCGACGGATGCCGTTGGCAAATCCGACTTCGATGGCGCATGGCGCTGCGCCGGCCTGCCGTTCACCTTGTCACTGTCTTTAAGGTTCGAGCCCACATGAATCCCAAGATCCTCAGCGTCGATGACAGCGGCCTTGTGCGCAAGGCTGTCTCCAGGGTGTTCAACCGCTTCGAGTGCACGATGCTTGAAGCCGAGAACGGCGAGATCGGTCTGCAGCAAACGGTCGAGCACCGGCCCGAGCTCATCATCCTTGACTACAACATGCCGGTGATGGACGGCGTCGAGATGCTCAAGCGGCTGCGCGCCGACGAGTCCCTGAAAAGGACCAAGGTCATCATGCTGACCGCGAACTCCAACCCCGAGACCATTGCCACGGTGGCCAGGCTGGGCGTTCGCGACTACATCACCAAGCCGTTCGTCGACGAGCAGCTGCTGGCCAAGGCGGCCAGGCTGGTGACGCTCGTTCCCAAGCCGACCTGATCACCCTCTTGCAGCACCCGCACGCCCGGAATACCCATGAACCAACCCATCTCCACCAGCGACGCGCCAGCGGCCGCACCCGAGCGCGTGTCGCACGCCGACTTGCTGCAAAACGCCTGTGTCCTCGTGGTCGACGACAGTCGGATGATGCGGCTGGCACTGGTGCGCGCGCTCAATGACCTGGGCGTCACCGACATCCTGGAGGCGCGCCATGGCCTGGACGCGCTGAACCAGATCCGCGCCAAGTCGTTCGACCTGATGCTGCTCGACATGGAAATGCCCGAAATGAGCGGCATCGAGCTGCTGCTGGCCCTCAAGGCCGAGCCCGCGCTTGGGGCGCCACCGGTGATCGTGATCTCGGGCGTCGACCAGATCGAAAACGCCGTTCAATGCATCGAAGCCGGCGCCGAGGACTACCTGACCAAGAGCTTCAACCCGACGCTGTTGCGCGCGCGAGTGACGTCGTCGCTCGAGAAAAAGCGTCTGCGTGATGTCGAGCAACTCCAGCGTGCGCAGCTGGAGCAGGAAAAAGAGCGGCTCGAGCGCACCCAGCGCCGTCTGGATGAAGAACTCAACGAAGCGCTGAGGTACGTGCGTTCGATCTTCCCGCCGCCAGCCGAGGTGCCGCTCAAGATCGACTGGTTCTATGAGCCGTCGGCCGAGCTGGGAGGCGACTCGTTCGGCTACCACTGGATCGACGACGAGCACTTCGCGATCTACCTGCTCGATGTCTGCGGGCACGGTGTCGGACCGGCGCTGCTGTCGGTGACTGCCATCAACCAGATCCGCTCGGGCTCGATTCCCAACGTCGACATGCGCGACCCGGGCGCCGTGCTCGCCGCGCTGAGCAACATCTACCTGATGTCGAAGCAAAACGACATGTACTTCACGCTGTGGTACGGCGTGTATCACGCCCCCACGCGCACTATCCGGCACTCGAGCGGCGGCCATCCGGCCGCGCTGCTGCTGATCCCGCAAGCCGATGGCAGCGTGGCGACCGAGCGGCTGCTGTCGTCCAACCTGATCATCGGCGCGTTCGAGGACGTGCCCTACGACTCCCAGACCAACGTGGTGCCGGTCGGTGCCAAGCTGGTGGTGCTGTGCGACGGCTGCTTCGAGATCCGCGACACCGAAGGCAACGAACTGACCTACGCCGACTTCGAGGATTTCATGCGCATCAACGGCCAGGCGCCCGATGCGCTGGAAGCATTGTTCCGCTGGGCCCAGATGAAGCACGGCCCCGGCCCGCTGGAAGACGATTTCTCGATCGTTCGCGTTCAGCTTTAGCGCATCGCCCCCCCGGTTTTCCCCCGTGTCCCGCCCATAATTCAAGCGGGCCCGGGTGGTGAAACTGGTAGACACAGCGGACTTAAAATCCGCCACTTCCTGAGAAGGGGTGTACGGGTTCGACCCCCGTCCCGGGCACCATCTGTTCGCGCTGCCGCGAGCTCTCTCAACTTCCCCGTTCGGGCCTGCCGCCAGGCCTGTCCCAAGGAGCGATTTGCATGAAGGTTCTGGTCGCGGTCAAGCGCGTCGTTGACTACAACGTCAAGGTGCGCGTCAAGTCGGACGGGTCGGGTGTTGACCTGGCCAACGTCAAGATGAGCATGAACCCGTTCGATGAAATCGCCATCGAAGAAGCCGTGCGGCTGCGCGAAAAGGGCGTGGCCACCGAGGTCATCGCCGTGTCGTGTGGCGTGGCGCAGTGCCAGGAAACCCTGCGCACCGCGATGGCCATTGGCGCCGACCGCGCCATCCTCATCGAGACCGACGTCGAATTGCAGCCGCTGGCCGTGGCCAAGCTGCTCAAGTCGCTGGTCGATCGCGAGCAGCCGGGCCTGGTGATCCTGGGCAAGCAGGCCATCGACGACGACTGCAACCAGACCGGTCAGATGCTCGCCGCACTGGGCAACTGGCCGCAGGCCACCTTCGCCTCGAAGGTCGAGGTGGCTGACGGCAACGCGCTTGTCACGCGCGAAGTCGACGGCGGCCTCGAGACCTTGCGCTTGTCGCTGCCCGCGATCATCACCACCGACTTGCGCCTCAACGAGCCGCGCTACGTCACCCTGCCCAACATCATGAAGGCCAAGAAAAAGCCGCTCGAGATGCTGACGCCGGATGCTCTGGGAGTGGACGTGACGCCGCGCATCAAGACGCTCAAGGTGACCGAGCCGCCCAAGCGCGCTGCCGGCATCAAGGTGCCCGATGTGGCCACGCTGGTGGCCAAACTCAAGAACGAAGCAAAGGTGATCTGACATGACCACGCTGGTGATTGCCGAGCATGACAACGCATCCTTGAAGGGTGCAACGCTCAATACCGTGGCCGCCGCGCTGAAGATCGGCGGCGACGTGCACGTGCTGGTGGCCGGCCATGAGGCGGGCGCTGCTGCGCAGGCTGCGGCCCAGATCCCGGGCGTGGCGCAGGTGCTGCACGCCGATGCGCCGGCCTTCGCTCACGCGCTGGCCGAGGCAGTGGCTGTGCAGGTGCTGGCGCAAGTCGCCGCAGGCGGCTACTCGCACGTGCTGTTCGCCGCCACCGCGTCGGGCAAGAACATCGCGCCGCGGGTGGCCGCGCGGCTTGATGTGGCCCAGCTGTCCGACATCACCGCTGTCATCAGCGCCGACACCTTTGAGCGCCCGATCTACGCCGGCAATGCGATCGCCACCGTGCAAAGCGCAGACGCCGTCAAGGTGGTCACCGTGCGCGCGACCGGCTTCGATCCGGTGGCCGCTGAGGGCGGCTCGGCCAGCGTCGTGACAGTGGCGGCCGTGGCCGATGCGGGCAGCTCGGCCTTCGTGCGCAGCGAGATCGCGCGCAACGACCGCCCTGAACTCACCGCCGCCAAGATCATCGTCAGCGGCGGGCGTGCCATGGGCAGCCCGGAGAAGTTCAACGAGGTGCTGGTGCCATTGGCCGACAAGCTCGGTGCCGCACTGGGCGCCAGCCGCGCGGCGGTCGATGCGGGCTACGCGCCCAACGACTGGCAGGTCGGGCAAACTGGCAAGATCGTGGCACCTCAGCTGTATGTGGCGTGCGGCATCAGCGGCGCCATCCAGCATCTGGCCGGCATGAAGGACAGCAAGGTGATCGTCGCCATCAACAAGGACGCCGAGGCACCGATCTTCAGCGTGGCCGACTATGGGCTCGAGGCGGATCTGTTCGTCGCGGTGCCTGCGCTGGTTGCTGCGCTTTAACGCGTCACGCTGACGCGGCGCGCGGCATCCGGCCTGCGCGCGTCATTCAAAGGAGTGTTCATGGGCTACGCCGCACCGGTCGCAGACATGCTGTTTTGCATGAAAGAACTGGCGGGGCTGGAAGCCCTGAGCCAGCTGCCGGGCTTTGAGGATGCCGGCCTGGAGACCGCCGAGGCGGTGCTCACCGAGGCATCGCGCTTTTGCGCCGAGGTGGTCGAGCCGCTCAACGCGCCGAGCGACCGCCAGCCACCGGTGTGGAACCAGGGAACGGTCACCACCTCGGCCGGTTTCAAGCAGGCCTTCCGGCAGTTTGCCGAGGGCGGCTGGCAGGGCTTGCAGCACCCGCTCGAATTTGGCGGCCAGGGCCTGCCCAAGACGATCGGCGCGGCCTGCTGCGAAATGCTCAACAGCGCCAGCCTGAGCTTCGCGCTGTGCCCGCTGCTCACCGATGGCGCGATCGAAGCGCTGCTGACGGCGGGCAGCGCCGAGCAGCGCCGCATCTACCTGCCGAAGATGATCGACGGCACCTGGACCGGCACCATGAACCTGACCGAGCCGCAGGCCGGCTCCGATCTGGCTGCCGTGCGCACGAAGGCCGTGCGCCAAGGCGATGGGTCTTACCGCATCAGCGGCCAGAAGATCTACATCACCTACGGCGAGCACGACATGGCCGACAACATCGTGCACCTCGTGCTGGCTCGCACGCCCGATGCGCCGGCGGGCGTCAAGGGCATCAGCTTGTTCCTGTGCCCGAAGTTCCTGGTGGGCTCCGATGGTGCGCTGGGCGCGCGCAACGATGTGTACTGCGCGTCGATCGAGCACAAGCTGGGCATCAAGGCCAGCCCGACGGCGGTGTTGGTGTTTGGCGATGATCTGGGCGAGGTCGGCGCCGGAGCCATCGGCCACCTGATCGGCGAGGAAAACCGCGGCCTCGAATACATGTTCGTGATGATGAACGCCGCGCGCTTCTCGGTGGGCGTGCAAGGCATCGGCGTGGCCGAGCGGGCTTATCAGCGCGCCGTGGACTACGCGCGCCAGCGGGTGCAAAGCCGTCCGGTCGATGGTTCGCTGCCGGCCGGCGCGGCCATCATTCACCACCCTGACGTGAAGCGCATGCTGATGTCGATGCGCGCGCACATCGAGGGTTGCCGCGCGCTGGCGTGCGTATCCGCGGCTGCGTTCGACACGGCGCATCACCATACCGACGCGGCGGTGCGCCAGCAGCAGCAGGCGTTCTACGAATTCACCGTGCCGCTGGTCAAGGGCTTCAGCACCGAGATGAGCACCGACGTCACCAGCCTGGGCATCCAGGTGCACGGCGGCATGGGCTTCATCGAGGAAACCGGCGCCGCGCAGCACTTCCGTGATGCCCGCATCCTGGCTATCTACGAAGGCACCACCGCCATCCAGGCCAACGACCTGGTCGGGCGCAAGACGCTGCGCGATGGAGGTGCCGCCGCGCGCGGCATCGCGCAGCAGATCGCCGAGACCGAAGCGGCGCTGTCGTCGCGCACCAGCGCTGCCGCGCGGTCGATGCACCAGCGTTTGCAAGCGGCCCGCACCGCGTTCACCGAGGTGGTCGAGTTCGTGGTGGCCCACACCCGCTCGCAGCCCGGTGCGGTGTTCGCCGGGTCGGTGCCTTACCTGATGCTCGCCGGGCGCTTGCTGGCCGGCTGGCAGATGGCCCGGGCTTTGTTGATCGCCGAAGACGAACTGGCCGCCGGGCAGGGCGATGCCGCCTTCTGGCGCGCCAAGATCGCCACCGCGCGGTTCTTTGCCGAGCACATCCTGAGCACCGTGCCGGGCACGCGCGACGCCATCATCGAAGGCGCCGAGAGCGTGAACGCGCTGGCCGTGGATTCGTTTTGAGCGATCGCCGCGAGGTGTTTGCCGATGTGCTGAAGCGCTTGTCGGTGCCGGTGATCGGCTCGCCCATGTTTCTCATCAGCCACCCGCAACTGGTGATCGAACAGTGCAAGGCCGGCGTGGTGGGCTCGATGCCCGCGCTCAATGCGCGACCTGCATCGCAACTCGACGACTGGCTGGCCGAGATCACCGAAACGCTGGCCGCGCACAACGCCAGCAATCCGGCGCAGCCGGCGGCGCCGTTTGCGATCAACCAGATCGTGCACAAGAGCAACGACCGGCTCGAGCACGACATGGCGCTGTGCGTGAAGCACCGCGTGCCGATCATCATCACGTCGCTGGGCGCGCGCCCCGAGATCAACGACGCGGCACACAGCTACGGCGCCGTGGTGCTGCACGACGTCATCAACAACGCCTTTGCGCACAAGGCGATCGACAAGGGCGCCGATGGCCTGATCGCGGTGGCTGCGGGGGCGGGAGGGCACGCGGGCGTGAAGAGCCCGTTCGCGCTCATCCAGGAAATCCGCGAGTGGTTCGACGGCCCGCTGGTCCTGAGCGGCGCCATCGCCACCGGCGCAGCGGTACTTGCCGCACAGGCGATGGGAGCTGATGCGGCCTACATCGGCTCGGCCTTCATCGCGACCACCGAGGCGCAGGCGAGTGCGGCCTACAAGCAGATGATCGTCGACAGCTCGAGCGACGACATCGTCTACAGCAACTTGTTCACCGGCGTGCATGGCAACTACCTCAAGGACTCGATCCGCAGCGCCGGCCTCGATCCCGACGCGTTGCCCGAGGGCGATCTGCGGACCATGAACTTCGGCGGCGATGGGCCCAAGGCCTGGCGCGACATCTGGGGCAGCGGGCAGGGGATTGGCGCGGTTCGTCAGGTGCTGCCAGCGCGCGAACTGGTGGCGCGGCTGGTGGCTGAATACGCCCAGGCCCGCGCCCGACTGGCACTGGCCTGAGGCGTCGACTCAGTCGCTGATTTGCGCGTCGGAGTCGCAGCCGGTGCCGGCTGAAATCATCCGCCGAGCCAGTGCCGACAGGGCCTGACCGATCCGCCCAGACCCCACCCCCAGGTAGCGCTCGGGCGCGCTGACCACACCGCACATGTAGCGCTGCTCGGCATCGCGCCACTCCAGCGCCTTGCACGAACCTGAACGCCGGCCCGACACCAGCACGCCGACCGGACAGGGCTCCGCGGCGCAGCACACGCCGCAGCCGTTGCACGTGGCACCCCAGACCGGTTTGGGCGGCGCTGCGGCATGGATTCGGATGGTCTGGGGATGCGTCATGGCGGTTTGTTTGTCATGGATCTTGCACCCCGCTGACGCGGTGATAACAGGCTGCAACGCCGGCTAAATGCTGATGTCCGTTCGAATGTCGGGTGGTAGAGTTCTGCAGTTGACTCAACAGGTCCTTCCCGTCCCCTGAGGTTTCTTTGACTCAGGCGGGTCGCTAGTCCGCACACCGGTGAAGCCGGGACGCGGAAGGTTTTTTAACCCACTATCGCGCTGGAAACCGGCGCATGAGGTGAGCGAAATGATGCAGGAATACAGAGCGAACTCGCATCTGTTCGGTGGCAATGCGCCATACGTCGAAGAGATGTACGAGGCCTACCTCGACAACCCGGGCTCCGTCCCCGAAAACTGGCGGTCCTACTTCGACGCGCTGCAGCATCTGCCGGCGGTCGATGGCTCCAACGAGCGCGATGTGGCGCATGCGCCGGTCGTCGAATCGTTCGCCCAGCGTGCCAAGGCCAACGCCTTCGGCTCCAAGGCCAGCAGTGCCGATCTGGCTGTGGCCCGCAAGCAAGTGCACGTGCAGTCGCTGATCGCGGCCTACCGGTTCCTCGGCTCACGCTGGGCCGATCTCGATCCGCTCAAGCGCCAGGAGCGCCCCAAGATCCCCGAACTCGAACCGGCGTTCTACGACCTGAGCGAGTCCGACATGGACATCTCGTTCAGCGCCTCGAACACCTATTTCTCGACCGCAGAGCACATGACGCTGCGGCAGATCCTGCAGGCGCTGCGCGAAACCTACTGCGGTTCGATCGGTGCCGAGTACATGCACATCACCGACCCGGCTGAAAAGCGCTGGTGGCAGACACGGCTCGAGTCGATCCGATCCAAGCCGAACTTCACGGCAGATCAGAAGAAGCACATCCTCGAGCAGCTCACGGCGGCCGAGGGTCTCGAGCGCTACCTGCACACCAAGTACGTCGGCCAGAAGCGCTTCTCGCTCGAAGGCGGCGAGAGCTTCATCGCCTCGATGGACGAACTGGTGCAGCGCGCCGGTCAGGCGGGCGTGCAGGAAATCGTGATCGGCATGGCCCACCGCGGCCGTCTGAACGTGCTGGTCAATACCCTGTGCAAGACCCCCGCCGAGTTGTTCTCCGAGTTCGATCACACCGCCCCCGAGAACCTCCCCTCCGGCGACGTGAAGTACCACCAGGGCTTCTCCAGCGATGTCACCACCCCGGGCGGTCCGGTGCACCTGAGTCTGGCGTTCAACCCGTCGCACCTCGAGATCGTCAACCCGGTGGTCGAGGGTTCGGTCAAGGCGCGTCTGGATCGTCGCGGCGATGCTTCTGGCCATTCGGTGCTGCCGATCCTCGTGCACGGCGACGCGGCCTTTGCCGGCCAGGGCGTCGTGATGGAAACGCTGGCGCTGGCGCAAACGCGCGGCTACTTCACCGGTGGCACGGTGCACGTGGTCATCAACAACCAGATCGGCTTTACCACCAGCGACCCGCGCGACACGCGCTCGACGCTGTACTGCTCCGACGTCGTGAAGATGATCGAAGCGCCCGTGCTGCACGTGAACGGTGACGACCCCGAAGCGGTCGTGCTCGCCACGCAATTCGCACTCGACTACCGCCAGGAGTTCTCCAAGGACGTGGTGGTCGACATCGTGTGCTTCCGCAAGCTCGGCCACAACGAGCAGGACACCCCGGCGCTCACGCAGCCGCTGATGTACAAGAAGATCGCCCAGCATCCGGGCACCCGCAAGCTGTACGGCGACAAGCTGGTGGCGCAAGCGGTGCTGCCAGCCGACGGGCCGGATGGCCTGGTCAAGGCGTTCCGCGCCGCGATGGATGAAGGCAAACACGCCTACAGCCCGGTGTTGACCAACTACAAGAGCAAGTTCGCGGTGGATTGGGCGCCGTTCCTCGGCAAGAAGTGGACGGACGCGGCCGACACGGCGCTGCCGCTGTCCGAGGTCAAGCGCCTCGCCGAGCGCATCACCACGGTGCCCAAGGGCTTCAAGCCCCACTCGCTGGTCGAGAAGGTGCTGGCCGATCGCGCAGCGATGGGGCGTGGCGAGATCAACGTCGACTGGGGCATGGGCGAGCACCTCGCGTTCGCTTCGCTGGTGGCCAGCGGCTACGCGGTTCGCCTGTCGGGCGAGGACTGCGGTCGCGGTACCTTCACCCACCGCCATTCGGTGCTGCACGACCAGAACCGCGAGAAGTGGGACGAAGGCACCTACACGCCGCTGCAGCACGTGGCCGACGGGCAAGCGCCCTACGTCGTGATCGACTCGCTGCTGTCCGAAGAAGCGGTACTCGGTTTCGAGTACGGCTACGCCTCGGCCGAGCCAAACACGCTGGTGATCTGGGAAGCGCAGTTCGGCGACTTCGCCAACGGAGCGCAGGTCGTGATCGACCAGTTCATCGCGTCCGGTGAAGTCAAGTGGGGCCGCTCCAACGGCCTCACGCTGATGCTGCCGCACGGCTACGAAGGCCAGGGCCCCGAGCACTCGTCGGCGCGCCTTGAGCGCTTCATGCAACTCGCAGCCGACAACAACATGCAGATCGTGCAGCCGACCTCGGCCAGCCAGATCTTTCACCTGTTGCGCCGCCAGATGGTGCGTCCGTTCCGCAAGCCGCTGGTGATCCTCACGCCGAAGTCGCTGCTGCGTGCGAAGGATGCAGCCTCGCCGCTGAGCGAGTTCACCCGTGGCGAATTCCGCACGGTGATCGGCTCGAACAACGCCGAGCTCGATCCGGCTAACGTCAAGCGCGTGGTGGCCTGTTCGGGCAAGGTTGCCTATGACCTGATGAAGCGTCGCGAGGCCAAGAAGCACAACGACACCGCCATCGTGCTGGTCGAGCAGCTGTATCCCTTTCCTCACCGGACCTTCGCTGCCGAGCTGAAGAAGTTCCCGAACGTCACCGAGATCGTGTGGTGTCAGGATGAGCCGCAAAACCAGGGCGCCTGGTTCTTCGTGCAGCACTACATCCACGAAAACATGCTCGACGGGCAAAAGCTCGGCTACGCCGGCCGCCCGGCTTCAGCGTCGCCTGCCGTGGGTTATTCGCACCTGCACCAGGAACAGCTGAAGTCGCTGCTGGACCAGGCATTCGGCAAGCTCAAGGGATTCGTCCTCTCCAAGTGATCCGCCATCGCCAGCCGTGAGACGGTCTGGCGCTCGCTCGAAAGACAAGAAAGAACACCATGTCCATCGTTGAAGTCAAAGTGCCGCAGTTGTCCGAATCGGTTGCGGAAGCCACCCTGCTGGTGTGGAAGAAGAAGCCCGGCGAGGCCGTGCAGATCGACGAGATCCTCGTCGAAATCGAGACCGACAAGGTCGTGCTCGAAGTGCCGGCCCCCGCGGCTGGCGTGCTGTCCAAGTACGTCAAGAACAACGGCGACAGCTGCGTTGCCGAAGAGGTGATCGCGCTCATCGACACCGAAGCCACCGCCGTGGAGCACGAGCAGTTCAAGAAGGAACTCGATCTGAGCACCGACGATGCGGTGCCCGCGGCCACCGCCAAGGCAGCATCTGCGGCAGCCGGCGTGGCCATGCCCGCCGCCGCCAAGCTGATGGCCGACAATAACTTGGCAGCCGGCTCCATCGCCGGCACCGGCAAAGACGGTCGCGTGCTCAAGGGTGATGTCACCGGCGCACTGGCGGCAGCGCCCGCGCCAGCGCGTGCTGTGGCTGCGGTGGCAGCCCCCGTGGCCGCCTCGGTGGCCAAGCCTTTGCCTTCGGTGGCCGCCCCGACCACCGTCAATCTGGGCGACCGCCCTGAGCAGCGCGTGCCGATGTCACGCCTGCGTGCCCGCGTGGCCGAGCGCCTGCTGCAGTCGCAGGCCACCAATGCCATCCTGACCACCTTCAACGAAGTCAACATGGCTCCGCTGATGGAAATGCGCAAGCGCTTCCAGGAGAAGTTCGAGAAGGAGCACGGCGTGAAGCTCGGCTTCATGAGCTTCTTCGTGAAGGCCGCGGTCGCCGCGCTCAAGAAGTACCCCGTGATCAACGCCAGCGTTGACGGCAACGACATCGTCTACCACGGCTACTTCGACATCGGCATCGCCGTGGGTTCGCCACGCGGTCTGGTGGTGCCCATCTTGCGCAATGCCGACCAGATGAGCTTTGCCGACATCGAGAAGAAGATCGCCGAGTTCGGCAAGAAGGCCGGCGAAGGCAAGCTGTCGCTCGACGACCTCACTGGCGGCACGTTCTCGATCAGCAACGGCGGCACCTTCGGTTCGATGCTGTCCACGCCGATCATCAACCCACCGCAGTCGGCCATCCTGGGCGTTCACGCCACCAAGGAACGCGCCGTGGTCGAGAACGGTCAGATCGTGATCCGTCCGATGAATTACCTCGCGATGTCGTACGACCACCGCATCATCGACGGCCGTGAAGCCGTGCTGGGCCTGGTCACCATGAAAGAAGCGCTGGAAGATCCATCGCGTCTGTTGTTCGACATCTGAGGAAACTGTTCATGAGCCAGCAATTTGATGTGGTGGTCATCGGTGGCGGGCCTGGTGGCTATGTGGCCGCCATCCGCGCGGCGCAGCTGGGGTTCAGCACGGCGTGCATCGACGAGTGGAAAAACGACAAGGGCGGCCCGGCTCCGG
>NCFZ01000187.1 GCA_002281415.1 Burkholderiales bacterium 28-67-8
CATCACCACCACCACCGCCGATGTGGCCGGCGCTCCCATCGACGCCGCCCGATCCGGCTGCGTTTCCCTGCCGCCGAGGGCACGGATCCATCGATGGTTTTCAACACCGCCAACCCCGACAAACAGCTGCCTGTGTCAGCGCAGCGGAATCAAATGCATGGGCAGCGGCGCATGCGCATGGTTCAACGGCCCGTGGCCGCCACCGGTGCGCACATCGGCACCGCCGGCGATCGCCTGCAAGATGTAGCTGCGCGCCTCGGACACGGCTTGCGGCAGCTCCCGGCCGAGCGCCAGATGCGCGGCAATGGCCGACGACAGCGTGCAGCCGGTGCCATGCACGTTGCGGCTGTCGATGCGCGGCGAGTGCAGGCGCAGCCGCGACCCACCCTGCAAGGCGAGCAAGTCCACCACCTCATCGCCGGGCAGATGACCGCCCTTGAGCAACACGCCCGCGGCACCCAGCGCCAACAGGTCGGTGGCGGCCGCGTCGAGTTCATCCTCGCTCGCGATGGAGCGACCCAGCAGCAGCGCGGCCTCATCGAGGTTGGGCGTCACCAGCGAAGCGCGGGGAAACAGCTCGCTCACCAGCACCTGCGCCGTGTCGGATTGGATCAAGCGGTGGCCGCTGGTGGACACCATCACCGGGTCGAGCACCACGTGCTGGATGCGGTAGGTGTCGATCGCCCAGGCGACCACGCGGACCACCTCGGCCGAATGCAGCATGCCGATCTTCAACGCGTCAGCGCCGATGTCGTCCATCACGGCGCAGATCTGCGCTTTCAGGATGTCGCCCGGCACGCCATGGATCGCGCTGACGCCGAGCGTGTTTTGCGCGGTGATCGCGGTGATCGCCGTCATGCCGTAGCAGCCCAGCGCGCTGAAGGTCTTCAGATCGGCCTGAATGCCTGCGCCGCCGCCGCTGTCGGAGCCGGCAATCGACAGCACGCGGGGGTAGCGCCAATGCGCTTGGTCGGACTGGGGGATGGTGCTCATGGCAAAAATTATCGGCGGTGCCGCCGCGCGTATTTGACCGGCGCTGATCGCGCCGCCCCCACGACGAGGCGCAACGCATGAGCACCACGACTGTCAGCCCACGCGCCGTGGTGCTGGGCGCCGGACTGATGGGGCGACTGCTGGCTTGCGAGCTGGGACGCACCGGTCATCAGGTCGAGATCCACGATGCCAGCACGTCCGACGCGCCGGCATCTGCCGCCCATGTGGCCGCAGCCATGCTCGCGCCGCTGGCCGAATCGGCGGTGACCGAACTCGGCGTCGTCGAGATGGGCCGCCACTCTCTGGTGCGCTGGCCCGAACTGATCGCGACGCTGGACCAACCGGTCTACTTTCAGCAGCGGGGAACGCTGGTGTTGTGGCACCGGCAGGATGCCGCTGAGGCCGCGCGCTTCCAGCAGCAGATCGCCGCCACCGCGCGCTCGATGCCGCGGTTGCCCGCGGTCGAGGTGCTCGACGGCCGGGGCGTGACGCAACTGGAGCCCGCGCTGGGCGAGCGTTTCTCGCAAGGCCTCTACCTGCCCGGCGAAGGCCAACTCGACAACCGCGAGCTGTTGTCGGCGCTGCTGCAGCGGCTGCAAACGCTGGGGGTTGCGCTGCACTGGAACAGCGCGCGCGCACCGGCCGATTTCGACGCGAGCTTCAACGGCTGGCTGTTCGACTGCCGTGGGCTCGGAGCGCGCGGCGACTGGCACGCGTTGCGCGGCGTGCGCGGCGAGGTGATCCGCATCCATGCGCCTGAGGTGACGCTGAAGCGCCCGACGCGGCTGCTGCACCCTCGCTATCCGATCTATATCGCGCCCAAGCCTGGATCGGTGTTCGTGATCGGCGCGACCGAAATCGAATCGGATGACCTGTCGCCCGTCAGCGTGCGCTCGACGCTCGAGCTGCTGAGCGCGGCCTACACGGTGCACCCGGGCTTCGCCGAGGCGCGCGTGCTGGAAATCTCTGCGCAGTGCCGCCCCGTGCTGCGCGACAACCTGCCCGCCCTGCGTTGGCTCGGGCCGCGGCGGTTGCAGATCAACGGCTTATACAGGCACGGTTTTCTGATCGCTCCCGCGATGCTCGATGCGACGATGGAATGCATGGCCACCGGCCGCAGCGAACTGGCCGAACGCATGGCGCTGCGCGTCGAGCATGCCGAGGCATTGACGTCATGAAAGTGCTGATCAACCACATCGAACACGAGCTGCACGATGGCGCCACGCTGGCCGACGCCATTGCCGTGCTGCAACCGCGTGCGCCCTTTGCCGCGGCCATCAACATGGTGTTCGTGCCCAGGACGCATTACAAACACACGCCGCTGAACGCGGGCGACCGCATCGAACTGATCGCCCCGATCACCGGCGGCTGAAACTTCCAAACGCTTGATGGACAACGCCTCACAAATCCCGCCGACCACCGATGCTCTGGTGCTGTACGGCCAGACCTTCCAGAGCCGGCTGATGCTCGGCACCTCTCGCTACCCGTCGCCTCAGGTGCTCGAAGACGCCGTGCGTCGCGCGCGCCCGGCCATGCTGACCGCCTCGCTGCGCCGCCAGGGTGCGTCCAACGCAGAGGCGGGCGGTGACTTCTGGCGGATGCTCCAAACGCTCGGCGTGCCGGTGCTGCCCAACACGGCCGGCTGCCACGGCATCCAGGAGGTGATCACCACAGCGCAGATGGCGCGCGAGGTGTTCGACACGCCATGGATCAAGCTCGAGCTGATCGGCGACGACTACACGTTGCAGCCCGACACGCTCAAGCTCGTCGAGGCCGCCGAGTGGCTGATCAAGGATGGCTTTCTGGTGCTGCCTTACTGCACCGAAGATCTGGTCGTGTGCCAGCGGCTGGTCGATGTGGGCTGCCAGGCAGTGATGCCCTGGGCCGCGCCCATCGGCACCGGCAAGGGCCCGATCAACCCCTACGCGATGCAGGTGCTGCGCGAGCGCCTTGCGGTGCCGATGATCGTGGACGCCGGACTCGGACGACCTTCGCACGCCTGCCAGGTCATGGAGTGGGGTTACGACGGCGTGCTGCTCAACACCGCCGTGGCGCTGGCTCAAGGCCCGGTGGTCATGGCCGGCGCATTTGCCGACGCCGTGAAGGCCGGGCGCAGCGCCCATCACGCAGGCGCCATGGTCGAACAGCATGCCGCGCAGCCCAGCACGCCGGTGCTCGGCACCCCTTTCTGGCATCACGAATGAATACGACGTCCGTCATGGCGATGGCAGCGGCCATCGTGGAGGCTCACCGCGAGCAGTTGGGGCTGGCTCCATCTGACGCGTCGACGCCCGCATGTGGTCACGATGATCCCGTCTACCGCGCCGCCAAGCAGGCCAGCCGCACGCTGGGGTTCATCGAAGCCGACGCCGAATGCGTCGCCGCTGCATGGCAGGCCCGAACACAACGAACGGGCGCATTCGACGCTACGGCGTGGCCTGACGAACCGTGCGATTTCGGCATAGCACCGCACCCGCGCGCCAACGGGTTTGCGCCCTGCCCGATCTCGCTCGGTCTTTATGCAGTGCTGCCCGACGCCGCATGGGTCGGCCGCATGGCGCGCGCCGGCGTGCCCACGGTGCAACTGCGGTTCAAGTCTGACGATGAAGATGCGGTTCAGCGCGAAGTCGAGTCGGCGATTGATGCGGTGCGTGGCACCGGCGCGCGGCTGTTCATCAACGACCACTGGCAAGCCGCGATCCATGCTGGCGCCTATGGCGTTCATCTCGGACAGGAAGACATCGACCTCGCCGATCTCGATGCCATCCGCGGAGCGGGCTTGCGGCTCGGTCTGAGCACACACGGCTACGCCGAGATGCTGCGCGCCGATCGCATCAGCCCGAGTTACATCGCTATGGGTGCGGTGTACGCCACCACCTTGAAGCAGATGGCTACCGTGCCGCAGGGACCTGGTCGACTGGGGGCCTACGCGCTCCTGATGCGCCACCACTCGCTGGTCGCCATTGGCGGTATCGATGCCGGGCGTCTCCCCGACGTGCTGAAAAGCGGGGTGGGGTCGGTCGCTGTGGTGCGCGCGCTGGTGACTGCGGAGCAACCTGAGGTGACCGCGGCCTACTGGATCAGCCAGCTGGCCTGAACGCTGACAAGCGTGATTGACTCGAAAGAGGGCACCACAACCCACCCGAAGCTGGCTATAATTTCGGGCTGTTCCTCGATAGCTCAGTCGGTAGAGCGCCGGACTGTTAATCCGTAGGTCCCTGGTTCGAGCCCAGGTCGAGGAGCCACTTAAACGCTAGAAGAATCGAGGGCTTAGCCGCAAATGCGGCTAGGTCCTTTTTTCTTGTCTGCCGGGGGTCCATCAGCATGTAACGGCGGATGTGTGGGCTGCTGCCGGTTCGATAGACACCGACCTAAGCTTCTTGAGCTTTCTCGAACTCTATCGGGCTGACATAGCCGAGCGTCGAGTGCCGTCGCGTCGGGTTGTAGAAACGCTCCACGTAGTCGAACACGTCTGACCTTGCTTGCTCGCGGGTGCGGTAGACCTTGCGGGCCGTGCGCTCGGTCTTCAGGCTGCTGACGAAGCTCTCCATGACCGAGTTGTCCCAGACCTCCCCGGCCCGGCTCATGCTGCAAGTGATGCCCTGCTCGGCCAGCAGCTTCTGGAAGTGCTCGCTCGTGTATTGACTCCCTTGGTCGGAGTGATGCAGCAGTGCCTGCGGCCGTCCACGGCGCCACACTGCCATCATCAACGCGTCCGCCACGAGCTGGCTGGTCATGCAGGCGTGCATCGACCAGCCCACGGCCCGGCGCGAGTACAGGTCCAGCACCACCGCTACGTACAGCCAGCCCTCGGCCGTCCAGATGTAGGTGAAGTCGGCTACCCACTTTTGGTTCGGCGCGTCGGCCTGGAACTGGCGATCCAGCACGTTGTCGGCAAT
>NCFZ01000188.1 GCA_002281415.1 Burkholderiales bacterium 28-67-8
CGTGAGCGCATCCGCAAGGCCTTGGCCGAGCGGGTTGCTCAGAGACACTGAACTGCCCGGCTCTCCGAGAACATCGTCATTACCCACCCATTTTGGGCAAACAACGTGATTTACTTAGGAGAATCAACATGAACGCAAGCAAAACCAGCCTGACCCTCGCCCTGACCGCTGCAATCGGCGCCGCAGGCCTTGCCCACGCAGCGGGCAGCCCGTTCGCCATGCAAACCCTGGACAGCGGCTATATGGTCGCCGCCGCCGACAAGGCTATGGATGGCAAATGCGGCGAAGGCAAGTGCGGCGCAAACAAGGCCAAGGCAAAAACAAGGGCCAAAGCCAAGTCCATGGAGGGCAAATGCGGCGGCGACAAGACCATGGAAGGCAAGTGCGGTGGCGACAAGGCCAATGCGATGGAGGGCAAGTGTGGCGATGCCAAAGCCATGGAAGGCAAATGCGGCGGCGACAAAGCCAAAACCATGGAGGGCAAGTGCGGCGGCAAGGCTGGCGAAGCGAAGTGCGGCGCCAAGATGTAAACCGCAGGAGACCACGACCATGCGTGAATCTCCACTGCATGGCGCCGGTCTCGGCCTGAGGCGGGAACTCATTCCCGACCTCAAGGCGAGGATTCCGGATGCCATCGATTTCTTTGAACTCGCGCCCGAGAACTGGCTGGAAATGGGGGGGGCCTGGCGTAAGTCCCTGCGCCATATCGCCGAACGTCGGCCGATCGTTGCGCACGGGCTTTCTCTCAACCTGGGCGGCCCGGCGCCGTTGGATGAAGTTTTCCTGCAGCGTGTAAAACGGTTTCTGGACGAGTACCGCATCGGCCTGTTTACCGAGCATCTGTCCTGGTGTGGCGACGACGGTCATCTCTACGACCTATTGCCGATTCCCTTCACCGGCGACGCCGTACGCCATGTCGCCGATCGCATCAGGCGGACCCAGGATATTCTGGAACGGCGCATTGCCATCGAAAACGCCTCCTACTACGTCGCGCCCGCCATCGCCGAAATGAGCGAGATCGCATTCATCAACGCGGTGCTGACCGAGGCCGATTGCGACCTGCACCTGGACGTCAACAACGTCTATGTCAACAGCGTCAATCACGCATTCGAACCGCGCGCATTCATCGATTCGATGCCGGCCGAACGCATCGTCTATCTGCACATGGCCGGACATTACCGCGAGGCCGACGACCTGATCATCGACACCCACGGCGCACCGGTGATCGACCCGGTCTGGGATTTGCTGGAATCCACCTACGCCCGCATCGGCACACCGCCGACTCTGCTTGAGCGTGATTTCAACTTGCCGCCGCTCTCCGAACTGATGCTGGAAGTCACACGCATCAGGCAGATGCAGGCACAACCTTGCGAAGCGCGCCATGTTGCCTGAACCCATGCACTTCACCGATTACCAGGCCGCGTTCGCCGCGCGTATTCGCAACCCGAAAGGCGCACCGCGTCCGCCCGGCGCCAGCGACCAGCGTATGCGGGTATACCAGGAATTGCTGTTCAACAACCTGGAAGGCTTCCTGCTCGCCTGCTATCCGGTGACCCGAAAACTACTCGGCAAACGCCTCTGGACGCAGACCGTACGTCGATTCTTCAGCGAACACCGCAGCCATTCACCGCTGTTCCGCGACATACCCAAAGCATTCCTCGACTGGATGGAAATCCGCGCCGCTGAACTGTTCCCGAACCTGCCATTCCTGGCGGAATTCATGCATTACGAGTGGCTGGAATTGAGCGTTTCGGTCACTCCGGACGAGATTGATCCCGACGCTATCGACCCGCATGGCGATCTGCTGGCCGGCCAGCCGGCACTGAACCCGACCGCGCGTCTGGCCTGCTACCGCTATCCGGTGCATCGGATCGGCCCGCGCTTCAAACCAAGCCAACCGGATGGCCTGACCTGGTGCTATCTGCTGCATCGGGATGCGGAAGATAACGTGCGTTTCACCCATCTCAACGTTGTGACCGCACGGTTGATGGAAATACTCCGACAGCGGCGGCCAGACGACGAACTTCGTGTACCAGCACAATGGCGCTCGTTTCGAGGCATTGCGCGGGTATTTCTGGCGCACAACTCAAGGTGGGCTAGATCGTCTGAACAAGGCAAACCGTCTTTGCGTGCTCGGTAAATACATCCGCTATCGAATGTATGGCGATGACTATCCAATTGTTCGCATCACAAACTACTGGGATGACGTGCGAGCAGGAGGTTTTGGCGAAGCGAAAATCTATGTCGTGCAGACGGCCGCAGATGTCATCCAACGCTGCATGTTGATGTGCACCGACCCCGGTGACCTTGTGCTTGACCCGACCTGCGGTTCGGGCACCACAGCCACTGTCGCCGAGCAATGGGGCCGCCGCTGGATCACGATAGATACCTCGCGCGTGGCGCTGGCGCTGGCCCGGGCCCGCATCATGGGCGCGCGTTATCCGTTTTATCTGCTTGCCGATTCACGCGAGGGCCAACTCAAGGAAGCCGAAGTGACACGCACCGCGCCGAGTGCGCAGCCCGTGCAGGGGAACATCCGCCACGGCTTCGTGTATGAACGAGTGCCGCACATCACGCTCAGGTCGATTGCCAACAACGCGGAGATCGATGTCATATGGGAACAGTGGCAGACCAAACTGGAGCCCTTGCGCGAGAGGCTGAACGCCACGCTCAAGAAGGCCTGGCAGGAGTGGGAGATTCCGCGCGAGGCCGATGCCCAGTGGCCGAATGAAGCGAAGCAGCTGCATGCCGAGTGGTGGCAGGCGCGCCTTGCCCGGCAGCAGGAGATCGACAAGTCGATCTCAGCCAAGGCCGAGTTCGAATACCTTTACGACAAGCCCCATGACGACAAGAAGAAGGTGCGCGTGGCGGGGCCGTTCACGGTCGAAAGCCTGAGCCCGCACCGCATGCTGGGCGTGGACGAGAACGACGAGCTGATCGACGGGGTGAGAGAAAACCCCGCCGAGTACAGCGCCAGGCAGTCCTTCCCGCAGATGGTCCTCGAGAACCTCAAGACCGCCGGCGTGCAGCAGGCGCACAAGGAGGACCGCATCTCGTTCATCACGCTCGTGCCTTGGCCCGGCGGGCTGGTTTGCGCCGAGGGGCGCTACCTTGAAGGCGAGGTGGAAAAGCGAGCGGCCATCTTCATCGGCCCTGAGTTCGGAACGGTGCAGCGCGCAGATCTGGTGGCTGCAGCCCGCGAGGCGGGTGAGGCTGGCTTCGATGCATTGATAGCCTGCGCCTTCAACTACGAGGCGCACGCCACCGAATTCAGCAAGCTGGGCCGCATCCCGGTGCTCAAGGCGCGCATGAACGCTGACCTGCACATGGCCGAGGACTTGAAGAACACGGGCAAGGGCAACCTCTTCGTCATCTTTGGCGAGCCTGACATCACGCTGCTGCCCGAGGCCGATGGCCGAGTGCGAGTGAAGGTCAACGGCGTGGATGTCTTCAAGCCCCAGACCGGCGAAGTGGTCAGCGACGGTGCCGACGGGATTGCGTGCTGGTTCATCGACACCGACTACAACGAAGAAAGCTTCTTCGTGCGCCATGCTTACTTCCTGGGAGCCAACGATCCGTACAGTGCGCTGAAGACCACGCTGAAGTCTGAGGTCAACGCGGAGGCCTGGGAAACGCTGAACAGCGACACGTCACGGGCGTTCGACAAGCCCAAGAGCGGGCGGATCGCGGTGAAAGTGATCAACCACCTGGGCGACGAGGTGATGAAGGTGTTCAGGGTTTCGTGATGGATTCGTTGACCGCCAGCTTGCCAGTCTGGGGCTGGGTGATCCTGGTTGCGCTGCCTTTGTGCTTGCTGGGAGTCGGGCCACGGCTGCTCAAGCGAATTCGGGCGGGCCGTGCAGATCGGAATCCTTCCAACGAATTCCTGATGAGGACTCCTGCGGCGAGCGAGCGGCCTCTCAGCACACCGGTGGAAATGGTGTCGTGCGACGAAGTCGAGCGTGAGTACGCGCGAAGGCTTTCCAGTTGGCGGGAGTCAAGGGACGAGGTCGCCAGGCAACGTGGGCTGCTCGAAAAGTTGGACTACCAGGCGCTGGATGCCGAGACCCTGCTTGGTCACGCGGGCTCCGATGAACTCAGCAACCTCGCTGCAATCCTCGGACTTGGCTCGGATGCGTCGGCTGCAGCGATGGTCGATTCGCTTCGAAGGGCGGGCAGTCACGGCGTTGCATCGTTTGTTCGTGGTGGGCACGTGTCGTACGAAGAGGTCATCACGGACGTTGCGTTGAAACTCGGCGCCAAGCGACCCATCGAGGGCACCTCGGCGGCGGAGCTCGAGAAGCTCGCGGTTGGTGCTGCTTTGGAAAAGATGCTGGCACAGGCATCGCCTGCCGAGCGCGAGGCGATCCTGAGCGAGTTGTCCAGGCAGCAGGGGAATTCGTCCGCTGGCTTGGTTACAACTGCAGGCGTACTGGTCGCGGCACACCTTAGCGGCTTTGGCCTCTACATGGCAGCTTCAAGCTCGCTCGCTGCCATCACTGGTGCTGTCGGTTTAACGTTGCCATTCGCCGCCTACACAGGCATGAGCAGCGTGCTGGCAGCCGTAACAGGTCCTGCAGGATGGGCCGCATTGCTGTTCATGGTGGTCTTCAAGGTAGGTGGTACCGAATACAAGAAAACGATCCCGGGGGTGCTGGCCATTGCATCGTGCAGGGCTCGCTTGACTGCGGATCGCGGCCTGAAGTTGGCCAAACTTGCACGAGAGCAGGCTGGCATTGACAGCGCTTGGCGCCGCCTTTCGGTCTTGGAAAGATTCATCAAAGACGAGTGTTCCCCGGGCACAGACCGTCAGGTACCGAAGGCCAGCGTTCCCTGGTAGGACCTCAACGTCAGCCTTCGATCTGCAGATGAACCCTGCCAGCCCGGGCATGAGCCTGCACAAGCTGGACCGGGCCAAGGACAAGAATTTCTGGTCGGTTCGGGTGAGCAGCGACATACGGTTGATCGTCCACAAGACCGCTTCGAGCTTGCTGCTTTGCTACGTGGACCACCACGACAAGGCCTACCAGTGGGCCGAGCGCCGCAAGCTGGAGACACACCCGAGCACCGGCGCTGCCCAGTTTGTGGAGGTGCGGGAGCGTGTGGAGATCGTTCCAGCGGCAAGGCCCGTCACCAGCAGTGCGCCGGAGCCGGTGGCGAAACGCGCCAAGCCCAAACGGCTGCTGTTTGCCGGTCGATCCGAGGCCGAGTTGCTGAGCTACGGCGTGCCGCCCGAATGGGTGCCCGACGTGATGGCGGCAGACGAGGACGAGTTGCTGGCACTGGCCGAGCACCTGCCCGCGGAGGCTGCCGAGGCGCTGCTGGAAATCGCGGTGGGCGGCACCCCGACGGTGCAGCCACCGGCACCCAAGGGCGCCGATCCGTTCAGCCACCCAGATGCCCAGCGGCGGTTCCGCGTGATGAACGATGTGGAGGCGCTGGAGCAGGCACTCGCCTTCCCTTGGGAAAAGTGGACCGTCTTCCTGCACCCGGCGCAGCGCCAGCTGGTCGAGCGCGACTACAACGGACCGGCACGGGTGTCAGGCTCTGCCGGCACCGGCAAGACCATCGTGGCGCTGCACCGCGCAGTGTTTCTGGCGCGATCCAATCCGGACGCCAGGGTTTTGCTGACGACGTTCTCAGACACGCTGGCCAATGCCTTGCGCATCAAGTTGCACCGCCTTATCAGCAGCGAGCCGCGGTTAGCCGAGCGGCTGCAGGTGCAGTCACTCGATGCCCTGGGCGACCGGCTGTTCGAGTCCCGCTTTGGTGCGCCACGCATGCTGCAGAGAGAGCAATTGCAGGTCTATCTGGCCGAGGCCGCCGCGCAAACGCCGGGATGGAAGTTCAGCCCGTCCTTCGCGCTGGGGGAGTGGGACGAACTGGTCGACGCCTGGCAACTGGACAGCTGGGAGGCCTACCGCGACGTCAAGCGACTGGGGCGCAAGACCCGGCTGAGCGAGGCGCAGCGCGCCATGCTGTGGTCGGTGTTCGCGGTGGTTCTGGATCGGGTGAAGAAACAGTCGCTGCTGACCTATTCGGCACTGTTCACGCAACTCGCCGCCAGCATCGCCACGCAGACGTCGCCGGTGTTTGACCATGTGGTGGTGGATGAGGCGCAAGACGTCGGGGTCGCCCAGCTGCGATTTCTTGCCGCGGTCGCCCAGTCCAGACCCAACGGACTGTTCTTTGCTGGCGACCTAGGGCAACGAATCTTCCAGCCGCCGTTCTCATGGAAGTCACTCGGCGTGGACATCCGCGGCCGATCGCGCAATCTCTCGATCAACTACCGCACGTCCCACCAGATTCGGATGCAAGCCGATCGACTGCTTGGACCGGATGTTGCCGACGTGGACGGCAACGCCGAGAACCGCAGCGCCACGGTGTCGGTATTCAACGGCCCTGCCCCGGCCAATATGTCGTTCAGGAGCGAGGCGGATGAAATAGCTGCCGTCGCCACCTGGTTGAAAGATCGCCTGGCCGAAGGGTTGCCGGCGCAATCCATAGGCATCTTCGTGAGGTCTGAAGCCCAGTTACCCCGCGCGATTGCCGCTGCAACCGCAGCGAACCTTCCCCACCACGTGCTCGATGAAAAGGTGGAGTCGGTTTCCGGCTCGGCCTCGATCTGCACCATGCACCTGGCCAAGGGCCTAGAGTTCCGCGTGGTGGTGGTGATGGCCTGCGATGACGAAGTCGTCCCCTTGCAGGAGCGGATTGAATCGGTCGCCGACAGCGTCGATCTGGAAGAGGTCTACAACACCGAGCGTCAGCTGTTGTACGTGGCATGCACCCGGGCCCGTGACCGACTCTTGACGACGTGCGTGGCGCCAGGGTCCGAGTTTTTGGATGACATGCGTGGGTGAGCAGCAGAGTCAACTGCGGCACGGGCAACGACTGCCCTCAAAGGACACCAAATGAACCGTCTCACCCTCGACCGATTCTTGATTGCAGTTGCCTTGCTCGACGTTCACCATGTCGCCTGTTCACAGACATTGACGCTGCCTCAAGCATCGCGGAGCGTCTACAAGTGCTCGGTCAACAACAAGACCATCTACACAGACGAACCTTGTGTAGGTGCCCAAGTGGTCAACGTTGAACCCACTCGTGGGTTCAATAAATCCACCGGGAAAGAGCTCACTGGTGCAGATGTCGCGACTGAAAAGCGCAGGGAACAACTCGCCGAAGCGATCAGACCACTGACCGGCATGAACCCGCAACAGGCAGAAGTCCAGCGCCGCAGGTTCAACCTCAGTGCAGCAGCGACGGCCGAATGCGGTACGTTGGATGGGCGCAGGGCTCAGGCAGAGGCGGAGGAACGGAAATCCACCGGAGATGCCAGGCTAGAGATCCAGCGGGATCTCTTGATGCTGAGGCAGCGAAGCAGAGACCTACGCTGCTGAAGTAACGTGATGTGCCCTGCCCCGATTCGTCGTACTGGAGAGCCAGACGTTCGTCGTAATAAGAGAAGCGAGCCCAGCAATCAAAAGCCACAAGCCAGAGGGCAACGGAACGGGGGCTACGGCACTAGACGTGACACTGTAGCTACCAGAAGCCAAAGAGCCTTGCGAGTCTTGTGCCCCAAACTGATACGGAAGAAAGGCGACACCTCCAACGGACTGATACATCCCGCCCAGATTCATAGCCACACCTTGACTTTGAGCATTGATGATCGGTAGCCAGGCTACGCCGCCGACAGCACCATTTGAAATGGCCCCAGGGGTAAAAAACCCCTTACCCCTGAC
>NCFZ01000010.1 GCA_002281415.1 Burkholderiales bacterium 28-67-8
CCGAACCCGGCGGCGTGCAGCATCGAGGTCAGACGCTCGGCACTGCGCGCACGCCCCTTGCCCATCGCGAGCAGGTAAAAACCGAAGTACGCATCGCCCATCGCTTCGGCTCCGCGGGTGCCGGCCATCGGCTCGGTCAGCAGCAGTGTGCCGTCAGGCGGCAGGGCCCGCCGGACGGCCTTCAGGATCATCAGTGCGCGAGCGTCGTCATGGTCAAAGATCACCCGCACCAGGCTGATGACGTCGGCCCCGCTCGGCAGCGCATCGCTGAAGAAACTGCCGCCGAACGCGGTGGCGCGCTCCGCCAGACCCTGTTCGGCGAAACGCTGCCGGGCCCGCTCGGCCACGGCAGGCAGATCGAACAACATGAGTTGCAGGTGGGGAGCGCGCTTGGCCACCGCAAACAGGAAAGTCCCCTCGCCGCCGCCCACGTCGAGCAGGCAACGGTGCTTCTTGAGCGAATAGGCGTCCAGCACTTCATCGGACACCAGCGGCTGCGAGGCCGACATCAGCGCCGAATAGGGGCTCGTGCGATCCGAAGCCAGAGCGTCGGGTGCGTCGGCTGCGGCGTAGGGCCAGTACTGCGACAGCGCCGAGCTGGCTCCCTCGCCGCGCAGCAGCGCCACGGGATCTCGCAAATCGGCATACAGCGTGCTGTGGTGCTCGACCATCGAAGCGATGGCCGCCTCGCCCACCAACGGCGCACCCAGCGGGCCCAGGCCGTAGCGCCCGCGACTGCGACGCTCGACCAGCTTGAGCGATACAGCAGCAGCGAGCAGGCGCAGGGCTGCGTCTTCAGGCAAACCCAGGCGCGGCGCCAAGGCTGTCAATGTCTGAGGGCCTTCGGCCAGCATGTCAAACAGGCGCAGCCGCACACAGGCCAGCAGCACCTGCGAATAGACGAAGCCGGCGACCAGATCGAACAGACCGCTGGCACGGCGCTGTGCAATCGGCCGGGTCAGAGGGAAAGCAGCGGCCCAGCGACGAAAGCGCGGGCTGCCCACCAGACCATCGCGCCAGGCGAACCACCGGTCGACGAATCGGTCGATCAAGGACGGATCACTCTCAGCGGGAGCCTCCAGCACAGCTTGCGGATCCCTGCTCATGCCACCAAACCAGATGCAGGCATGGTCAGGCGAAGACGCGCACGACCTCTTCGGTCATCGCCTTGGGCACGAGGCGCTCGGCCTCCATGCGAACCAGTTCGCGCATCTGGGCGGCGCCGGGGCACGCGGGGATGGACGCGATGGCAGCGGCCACCAGACGGTCAAAGTGGTGGATGGCGCCTTCCAGCCCCAGCTCTCGTGCGGCGCTCGGGCGGCACAAGGCCACGTCCTGCCCGACCGGCTTACCGAGTTGGGTGGGGTCGGAGGCCACATCGCGGATGTCGTCGGCCACCTGGTAGGCCTCGCCCAGCCACTCACCCAGTGCGCGCCACGGGGCGGCATCAGCACCCGCGGCCTGTGCACCCGCGATGGTGGCTGCTGAAAAGAGGGACCCCGTCTTGGCGCGCTGGTAGTCGGCCAGCAGCACGCGAGGCTCGCATTCCCAGGCCTGACCGGCCACGATGCCGTGCGGCATGCCGGTGGAGCGGGCGATCGTGCCCAGCACCGCTGGCAGGCGCAGCGGTGAACGCGACGCCGAAGCGCCCAGCGTCTGGAACGCCAGCACGATCAGCGCATCGCCGGCCAGCACCGCCAGGCTTTCACCGAAGGCAAAGTGCACCGACGCACGACCCCGGCGGGTGGAGGCGTCGTCAAAGCAAGGCAAGTCGTCGTGAACCAGCGAGGCGCAGTGCAGCAGCTCGATGGCGGTGGCCGCCGCATCCGACAACATCGGGTCGTCATCTCCGCAGGCCTGTGCCACGGCCAGACACAGCTGTGGACGAATCCGGGCGCCACCCGGGAACACCGCATGGCGGATCGCGCCAGCCAGCTTGGGCGGGCAACCCTCGGCTTCGCCCGAGGCGATGGCAGTGGCGAGCGACTGTTCGATGCGGGTGATGGGCTTCATGGGGTTGCCTCCAAATGACTGTCAACTTGACACGCCTATTGCATGTGTCAAGTAATGTAGACACTCGGATCTGGATCGTCAACAGCGGGCACCCGCGAAGAAACCCGGGCAGCTCGGGCTGGACCGACAACTCGCGGGGCCTTCGCGCGCACTGCCAGCGCACCGCCGATCATGGACCCGCATTGACCACCGCTCGCTGCCATCGGGATAATCAAGACCTGAGTGCCATGTTCGTTCCACGTTGAAGCCCAACGTCACCACCCAACGGCCCTCCCCCTGCCTTTGAATTCACTCGCCGAATCGGCGCACACGTCGGTTCACCCCGCCGAGATGCCCGCACCCGCCTCGCTGGAATTGACCGGCCTGAGCTGCACCCGCGGTTCGCGTCGGCTGTTCCCGTGCGTGGACCGCAGTGTTCGCGCCGGCGAATTGATGCGCGTCCAGGGCCCCAATGGCGCGGGCAAGACCACGCTGCTGCGCACGCTGTGCGGCTTGTCGATGCCCGCCGAGGGCGAGGTGCGGTGGTGCGGCCAGGCGGTGGCTCGCCAGCGCGACAGCTTTCATCGCGACCTGATTTACATTGGCCACGCGGCTTGCCTGAAAGACGACCTGACTGCGCGCGAGAACCTGCTGGCGGCGTGCCTGCTTGGCGGACAGCACCCCGACGAGGCCCAGGTGCTGGCCGCGTTGCGCGTTGCCGGGCTGCGTCAGCGTGAGCACCTGAGCGCGCGCAGCTTGTCGCAGGGCCAACGCCGGCGCGTGTCGCTGGCGCGGCTGGTGCTGGGTGAAGCGTCGCGGCTGTGGGTTCTGGATGAGCCGTTCAACGCGCTCGACACCGACGCCACCGCGTGGCTGCTCGGCGTGCTCGAAGCGCAGCTGCGCCGTGGCGGCATCGTGGTGCTGACCAGCCACATGCCGGTGGCGATCGACCCGTCGCTGCCTCAGGTGGTGTTGAGCCTGTGAACACGAACAGCAACTTCAACGTCAGCCCACCGGCAGCCGGCACCCTGGACGCGATGCGCGGCATCTTCATGCGAGACGTGCGCCTGGCGATGCGCCGGCGCGCCGACACGGCCGCGGCGCTGTTTTTCTTCGTGATCGTGGCGAGCCTGTTTCCGCTGGGCGTCGGCCCCGAGCCGGCGCTGTTGCGCACCATGGCCGCGGGCGTGGTGTGGGTGGCGGCGCTGCTGGCGTCGATGCTGTCGCTGGGCCGCTTGTTTGCCGACGATCACGCCGACGGCACGCTCGAGCAACTGCTGCTGTCGGTGTGTCCGTTGCCGCTGATCGTCCTCAGCAAGATGGCCGCGCACTGGCTGTGTTCAGGGCTCACGCTGTGTCTGGTGGCCCCGCTGCTGGCCTTGCAGTTCGACTTGCCGGCCGAGGCGATCGGCGTGCTCACGGTGACGCTGCTGCTGGGCACGCCGCTGCTCAGCCTGATCGGCGGCATCGGCGCGGCGCTGACGGTGGGCGTGCGCGGCGCCGGCGTGCTGCTGTCGCTGCTGGTGCTGCCACTGTGCGTGCCGGTGCTGATCTTCGGTGCTGGCGCGGTGGATGCGGCGGTGTCGGGCCTGTCGGTGGGGGCGCACTACTCGCTGCTGGGGGCGATGCTGATCTGCGCGCTCTTCCTGGCGCCTTGGGCTACGGCAGCCGCGCTGCGCATCGCGCTCGATTGAACGCATTGCACAATCCTCGGTCGAAGCGACGGGCGGCCTGTGGCCAGCCCGTCGAGCGGTGATGGCCGGAGCCCGAGCACGTGCAGTTTTCAGAAGTCAATTGGTTCAAGTACGCCGCACCGCAGCGTTTCTATCCCCTGGCAGGCAAGGCCATCCCCTGGCTGGGTGCACTGGCACTGCTGCTGTGTATGGCCGGCCTCGCCCTGGGGCTGTTCATCGCGCCGACCGACGCGCAGCAGGGTGACGCCTACCGGATCATCTTCATTCACGTCCCGGCCGCGTGGATGTCGATGGTGATCTACCTCGCCATGGCGTTCTGGGCGGCCATCGGGCTGGTGTTCAACGCGCGGCTGGCGGCGATGTTCGCCACGGCGCTGGCGCCCTCGGGTGCCGTGATGACCTTCATCGCGCTGTGGACCGGCGCCCTTTGGGGCCGCCCGACCTGGGGCGCCTGGTGGGTGTGGGACGCGCGCCTGACCTCTGAGCTGGTGCTGCTGTTTTTGTACATCGGCTTCATGTCGCTGCATGCGGCCATCGACGACGTGCGGCGTGCCGACCGCGCCGCCGCGCTGCTGGCCATCGTGGGCGCGGTCAACGTGCCCATCATCTATTTCTCGGTGAAGTGGTGGAACACGCTGCACCAGGGCTCGTCGGTGTCGTTCACCAAAGGGTCGAGCATGGCCGCGCCCATGCTGGCCGGCATGCTGGTGATGGCGCTGGCGTTCTGGGCTTACTGCATCGCGGTGTCGCTGGCGCGGCTGCGGGTGGTGATCCTCGAACGTGAGCAGCACACCCAGTGGGTGCGCGCCGAACTGGGAGCGCCCCGATGATCTGGAAGAGCTGGTCTGATTTCCTCGCCATGGGCGGCTACGGCTTGTATGTATGGGGCTCGTTTGGCGTGACGGCCGCGGCCATCGCGGCTGAGATGTGGTCGGTGGCGGCGCGTCGCAAGGCGCTGCTGACCACGCTGACCCACGCCGGTACTGACGAATCAGGGGATACCGAATGACACCCAGAACCAAACGCGCGCTGATCATCGTGGGCGGACTGGCCGCGCTGGGCATCGCCACCACGCTGGTGCTCAACGCGTTTCAAAGCAACATGGTGTTTTTCTTCAGCCCCTCGCAGGTGGTGGCCCATGAGGCACCGCGCGAGCGCAGCTTTCGCATCGGCGGCATGGTTGAGCAAGGCAGCGTGCAGCGCGACGAGAAGTCGCTCACCGTGAAATTCATCGTCACCGACTTCGCCCAGAAGGTGCCGGTCACCTACACCGGCTTGCTGCCCGACCTCTTTCGCGAAGGCAAGGGCGTGGTGGCGCAGGGCAAGCTGGGGCCTGACGGCGTGTTTCGCGCCGAGCAGGTGCTGGCCAAGCACGACGAGAACTACATGCCACCCGAGGCCGCCGATGCGCTGGCCAAGGCCCGCAAGGGCGAGCTGCCCGGCGGCGCGATGACCACTTCCACAGACAGCACGAACCCGAAAGCCAGCCCATGATTCCCGAGATCGGTCACGTCGCGCTGATCCTGGCGCTCACCATGGCACTCGCTCAAAGCGTGCTGCCGCTGATTGGCGCCCAAACCGGCAACGCCGCGTGGATGTCGCTCGCCCGACCTTCGGCGCGCGGGCAGTTCGTGTTCATGGTGATCGCCTACGGTTGCCTGACCTACGCCTTCGTGAACAACGATTTCTCGGTGGCGCTGGCGGCCATGCACTCCAACTCGACCTTGCCGCTGGCCTACCGCTACACCGCGGTGTGGGGCAACCACGAAGGCTCGATCCTCCTGTGGGCGCTGATCCTGTCGGGCTGGACGCTGGCCGTGTCGATCTTCTCGAAGCAGCTCGACGAGCCCACCGTGGCGCGCGTGCTGGGGGTGATGGGGCTGGTGAGCTGCGGCTTCATGCTGTTCACGCTGTTCGTGTCGAACCCGTTCGAGCGGCTGCTGCCCGCCGCACCGGACGGCCGCGATCTGAACCCGTTGCTGCAAGACCCGGGCATGGTCATCCACCCGCCCATGCTCTACATGGGCTACGTGGGCTTCGTGGTGGCGTTTGCCTTCGCAATTGCCGCGCTGCTGTCGGGCCGGTTGGATGCCGCCTGGGCGCGCTGGTCACGGCCGTGGACGACGGTGGCCTGGTGCTTTCTGACCTGCGGCATCGCGCTGGGCAGCTTCTGGGCTTACTACGAACTGGGCTGGGGCGGCTGGTGGTTCTGGGATCCGGTGGAAAACGCCTCGTTCATGCCCTGGCTGGTGGGCACGGCGCTGATCCACTCGCTGGCCGTCACCGAAAAGCGCGGCGGCTTCAAGATGTGGACGGCGCTGCTCGCGATCCTCGCGTTCTCGCTGTCGCTGCTCGGCACCTTCATCGTTCGCTCGGGCGTGCTCAGTTCGGTGCACGCGTTTGCATCCGATCCGGCGCGCGGCATCTTCATCCTGGGTTTTCTGGTGTTCGTGGTCGGCGGCTCGCTGCTGCTGTTTGCGTGGCGCGCACCCAAGGTCGGCATGGGCGGCAGCTTCGATCTGGTCTCGCGCGAGTCGATGCTGCTGGCCAACAACGTGCTGCTGGTGGTAGCCGCCGCGGCAGTGCTGCTGGGCACGCTGTACCCGCTGGTGCTTGACGCGCTGGGCATGGGCAAGATCTCGGTCGGCCCGCCCTACTTCGTGTCGGTGTTCGTGCCGCTGATGGCGCCGGCCCTGTTCCTGATGGGCGTGGGCCCGCTGGCCCGCTGGCGGCAGGCCACGGCGATGGAACTCGCGCGCAAGCTGCGCTGGGCGTTTGGCGTGAGCCTGGCTTCGGCCCTGATTGCGCCGCTGGTGCTGGGCCACTGGACGCCGATGATCGGCTTTGGCCTGCTGCTGGCCGCCTGGATCGCCAGCACCGCGGTGCTCAATCTCGTCAGCCGCATCGCCACCCATCCGGCCGTGGGCTGGGGCGAGCGCTTCGCGTCGCAGGCCGGCAGCTACTACGGCATGTTGCTGGCGCACCTGGGCGTGGCGGTGTTCACCCTGGGCGTCACCATGGTCAGCGGCTTTCAAAGCGAGAGCGATGTGCGCATGGCCGCGGGCGAATCCACCAGCGTCGGCGGCTACACCTTCACGCTGCACGGCGTTCGCGAGGTCAAGGGGCCCAACTACGTCGCAGCGCAGGCCTCGATCCTGGTCACCCAGGGCGACAAGGCCGTCACCACGCTGTGGCCTGAGCGACGGATCTACACCGTGACGCGCTCGCCGATGACCGAGGTCGCCATCGACCGGCGCATCTCGCGAGACCTGTACGTGGCACTCGGTGAGCCCGTGAGTGCGACCGCCTGGAGCGTGCGCGTGCACCACAAGCCGCTGGTCAACCTGATCTGGCTGGGCTGCCTGCTGATGGCCGGTGGCGGTGTGCTGGCAGTGCTCGACCGGCGATATCGGACACGGCGTGCGCCATCGGCCGTGGTGCCACGCGCCGGATCGCCTCTCGTGCCGCAGTCGCAGCCCGCCGTCGTGTCGCTGTCTCAGGAAGCGCCCTCGGCATGAAGCGTTATCTGCTGCCGCTGGTGATTTTTCTGGTGCTCGCCGGCTTTCTGGCCGTGGGACTGAACCGTGATCCACATGAAATTCCCTCGCCGCTGGTCAACAAGCCGGCACCAGCGTTCAAGCTGCCCCGGGTGGATGCACCCGATCAGATGCTTTCCACGCAGGACCTGCGTGGTCACGTCTGGCTTCTCAACGTGTGGGCCTCGTGGTGCGTGGCGTGCCGGCAGGAGCACCCGCTGCTGGTCGAACTGGCCAAGACCGGCACCGTCAAGGTCTACGGCCTGAACTACAAGGACAAGCGCGAAGACGCCCTCGGCCTGCTGCGCAAGTCGGGCGATCCGTATGTGACGTCGCTGTCGGACACCGAAGGTCTGGTCGGCATCGACTACGGTGTGTACGGCGTGCCCGAAACCTTCGTGATCGACAAGCAAGGCGTGATTCGCTTCAAGCAGATCGGCCCGATCACGCCCGAGTCGCTGCGCGACACGCTGCTGCCGCTGGTGGCCAAACTGGAGGCTTCATGAAACGCAGCGGATGGATCGCTCTGGCGTTGGTGGCGTTGATCGCCTGGCCCCTGGCCGGTGCCACCGAGGCACAAAACAGCGCTGCCGATCCGGCGCTCGAAGCGCGCGTGATGGCCGTGGCCGAAGAGCTGCGCTGCCTGGTCTGCCAGAACGAGACCATCGCCGCCTCGCACGCCGATCTGGCGGTCGATTTGCGCAAGCAGATCCGCACCAAGCTCAGCGAAGGTCAGTCCGAGCGGCAGATCATCGATTTCATGGTCGAGCGCTACGGTGAATTCGTGCGCTACCGGCCGCCCTTGAACGCCACCACCGTGCTGCTGTGGATGGGGCCGTTCGCCTTGTTGCTCGCAGGAGCCTTCGCGCTGATGCGCGCCATCCGCGGCCGCCAGAAAAGCGCACCGGTTGCCCTCAGCGAGGCTGACCGAGCTCGCGCACGCCAACTGCTGGCCGACACCGAAACCCACTCATGATGACTTTCTGGATCTTGACCGCGCTGCTGATGGCGCTGGCGCTTGCCATGGTGTTGCCCACGCTGATCAAGCACCCGCCCGGCGGCGCCGCGCTCGATGAGTCGGTTGCCGCGAATCGGACCACGCTGGCGATCCTGCGCGATCAACTGGCGCAGCTCAACGCCGAACTGGCCAGCGGATCGATCGACGCTGAGCAGCACCGCGTGTCGCGTGAAGAGATCGAGCGTCGGGTACTTGAAGAAACCGGCACCGGGTCGGCAGCATCCGGCTCAGCCGCTGGGCGTGCGTCGGCTCGTCGTCCGTGGGCCACATTGGCGGTCATCGCCGTGGCGATCCCGTTGCTGGCCACCGCGGCGTATCACCGTCTGGGCAATCCGGCGGCGATCGATGCGCCGGCTGCGGTGCAGGCGGCTGTGGGCCCCGACGGCGTCACCGCCGAGCAGGTCGAAGGCCTTGTCAAGCAACTCGCCGAGCGCATGAAGTCCAACCCCGACGACGTGCAAGGCTGGACCCTGCTCGCCCGCACCTACGGTGCGATGCAGAAGTTTCCCGAAGCCGCCCAAGCCTACGAGCGCGCCACGGCGCTGTCGCCCAACGACGCGACGCTGCTGGCCGACCGCGCTGACGTGATGGCCGTTTTGCAGGGTCAACGAGCGGCCGGCGAGCCCGCCAAGCTGATCGCACGCGCACTCGAACTCGACCCGAAGAACCTCAAGGCATTGGCGCTGGCCGGCAGCGTCGCCTATGAAGCCGGCGACTACGACCAGGCCATCGCCCACTGGACGAAGGCGCGCGAACTGGCGGCGCCAGCGAGCGATTTCGCCAACAACCTCGAGCAAGGCATCAAGGATGCCCGCGCCGCACAGGGTGGTTCGGCAGCGACTGCCGGTGGCCCGTCAACCCCGGCCAATGCCTCACCCGAGACCGGAGCGGCCTCCGGCCAGACCACCACGGCCAGCGCGAACGCCCGCGTGACGGGCCGCGTGACGCTGTCGCCACAACTGGCCTCCAAGGTATCGCCTGGCGACACGGTGTTCATCTTCGCCAAGGCGATCGAAGGCCCGCGCATGCCGCTGGCCATCGTGCGCAAGACGGTGGCTGACCTGCCGATCAGCTTCACGCTCGACGACTCGATGGCGATGTCGCCGGCGATGAAGCTGTCGAACTTCCCGGCCGTCGTGGTCGGCGCGCGCATCTCCAAATCCGGCAATGCGATGCCCAGCCCGGGCGACCTGTCCGGTCAGATCAGCGGCGTGAAGATCGGCGCCGAGGGCGTGCAGATCGTCATTGACACCGTGCAGCCCTGAGCGCACGAAACCGGCGCAGGCGGTGACTGCACCGCCGCGCTGACGGCACGATCAGTGCGGAGCGAACACCCCGGCCGCACGCGCTGCCTCGATGCACAGCGCGGCCACCTGCGCCGGGTCTTCCTCGTGGGCCAGGTGGCCCAGACCCTTCAAGCGGTGCAACTCGACCGCTGACGGATCCGGCCACATCGAGCGCACCCGGGTGCCTTGCGCGGGCGGCACCGTGAGGTCCTTGTCGGCCACCACCAGCACCAGCCGAGGTGCCAAGCGGGGCAGATCGCGCAGCAGCGGATTCACGTCCCAGTTGGCCATCATCGCCAGCGCACCAGCCACATGCCCCGGGTTGCGCACCAGCCGCGCGTAGAAGGCGCGGCCCTCGGCATCGAGCGTCGAGCCCGTGCTGTCGATGAGGCGCTCGACCGAGCGCGGATCACTCGCCTGCCCCGCGAAAAATCGCGGCGCAAACGGCAGCGCGGCCATCACCTTGGCCACCGGCGGAAACACCACGCCAGCCAACCCTCCCAGCGGCAGGAAGGCACCGTTGAGGCTGATCAGCAGCCCCGGCTTGACGTGTCCATCGAGGCACATGCGCGCGCCCAGCGCCGCTCCGGCCGAATGCCCGATCACCACCTCAGGCTGCGCGCCCAGCGACTGGAGCAGCGCACCGGCCGCCTGCGCCATGCCGGGCAGCGTGGACTGCCGCGCCGCGGGCAGGCTGCTGAAGGCGTGCCCAGGCAGGTCGACGGTCATCACATCGAAGTGCTGACGCAGCCACGGCAGCATCGGCACCCAGGAGTGGCCGGAGGCGCCCGTGCCGTGCAGCAGCAAGGCCAGCGGTGCGGGGCCGGTGGCCTGAGTCGCTGACACATCGCGAGAAAACCGCTGGACATGCCAGCGCACGCCGCCGGCCTCGACAAACTGGCTGGCCTCGCGATGCGGCCAGTCGCGCCCGTCGCGCGTCCAGTCCAGGCGTTCGGCCATGGTCGTCGAACGCCTAGCGGGGCGTGGATGCGGCAGACACCGCCTGACCCGCCTGCGCCACCGCGCGCGACAGCGCGGCCGAGCCGGCGTAAGGCAGCGGCAGGTAGGCCGCACCCAACGTGCGCGCCAGTTCCTGCGCGGCGGCCTGCGGTTGGGGCGAGGTGTCAATCAGCAGCGTGCTCAAGCCCGCCATGCGGTACTGGCGGGCGGCCAGATCGACATCTTCAGCGGCCTTGGCGCGTCCCGGACTGCCGTCGCGCGACACATTGCCACGCCCGTCGGTGAGTAGCACGACGATCGGTGTTTCGCCGCGGCGAGCGATCGACTGTCCCAGTGCTGCTGCCGCATCGATGCCCGAGGCGAGCGGCGTGCCGCCACCGCCGGGCAAGCCGGCCAGGCTGCGCTTGGCACGCACCAGGGAACGCGTGGGCGGCAGCAGCAACTCGGCGCTGCGCCCGCGAAATGACAGCACTGCGACCTGATCGCGGCGCACGTAGCAATCGGCCAGCAGCAACTCGACCGCGCCCTTGGCCTCCGCCAGCCGGTTCAGCGCCGACGAGCCCGAGGCATCGACCACAAACACCGTGGTCGTGGCGCTGCGTTGCTGGTAGCGGGTGATGTGGAAGTCTTCGCGGCGCACCTGCACGCGGGCCACGGGCGCACTCGGCGCAGCGCGCTGGCCTGCGGCCACCGGGGCCGCCAGCGCCGCGCGCGCCAAGTCGGCTTGCCGCAGTTTTTGCCACGGCGCGGCGGCGCGCAGCGTTTCGATCACGTTCAGGCGCGCGCCGGCACGCGGCTCGCCGCGGCGTGCGCCACGTGGCCGCCCGCGTGACTGGCTGGCCTTGGCCGCGCCCACCCGGCCCGAAGCCTGGCTGCGCGCGCGCTGCTCCAGCCCCAGTTGCAACGCGGCCAGCAGGCCCGGCGGGATGGCGGCTTGCGCGGCTTCGAGCACCAGTTCGGCCAGGTCGTCGGCCGTGGGCTGGCGCTCGGTCTCGTCGGGGGATTCGTCAGCCGCGTCTTCAGTGGGGTCGGGCGGCGTCGTGTCGGCGTCATCCGGCGACTGCGCCTCTTCGGGTGGCGCGTCGGCGGGTTCCTCGACATCGGGCTGCGGCTCATCGTCAGGCGGCGCAGCCAACGGCATGCGCGTGGCGCGCGGTGCCAGCACCAGCGACGCAGCGAGCGCGACGTCTTCGTCGATCAGACACAAGCGGCCATCGAGCGCCGCGGCGGCGCGCGCCACGCGCACGGCCAGCAGCGGCGCGCGGATCGAATCCACGCCAAGTTGCAGCGCCGCGGCCACCAGCGCTTGCACGCATTCGACGTCGGCTTCGATGTGCGGCAGCAACGCGCGCGCGGCGACCACGTCGGCGGCGGTGCGCATCGGCAGCTCGCGCAGCCGTTCTTCGTTCGAAGACACCGCGCCGTCATCGAGTACCGGGTGCAGGTCAAGGGCAAAGGCCATCCGGTCGAGCAGCGCGCTCGCCATGCGCTCGTCGTCGCTCAGGCCCTCGTCGAAGGCGACCACGCCAAAGCGGGTGGCGTGGCGCGAGCCCAGGCCCTCGCGTTCGAGCGCCACTTCTTTGGTGTCGAGCACCGCCGCCACGCGCGCTGCGGTGGCAGCCGCCAGCCGCTCGGCCATCGCCAGCAGCACCACGCCGCCGTCGGCAAGTGTCAGCACGCCTTGCTGCGCAATCGGCCGGCCGGCCTGCAGCGTGGCAGCCAGATCAAGACCGCCGAGCAGCCGCTCATCATTGATGTGCAGCGGCACGCGCCGCAACGGCGTGCCTTCGGGCAGCAGATCGCGCAGCAACTGCAGCCAGGCGTCGCGCGCCGGGGTGGCCAGCGCGCGGATGACCACGCCACCGGTGCCCACCGGATCGACCGCGAACAGCGCGGCAACGTGGCGAGCGGTGCCCGTCAGGGGCGCGGCGGCGGCCTGCCAGCGCTCAGCGGCCGGGCCGCTGGCCAGGCTCATCCGCCGAACAGCTCGGCCACCGCGCGATCGACGCGCACCGTGGAGCCGGCGTCATCGAGCGGATTGCGGCGCAAGCGGTGGCGCAGCGCCGAAGGCGCCACGCGCCGGAGATGCGCGTCGCCCACGGCGTCGTCGCCTTCCAGCGCGGCCAGCGAGCGCGCCGCACGAATCAAGGTCAACTCGCCCCGCAGGCCGTCGGTGCCGAGTGCCATGCACAGCTGCGCGGCACGCTCGAGCGCGGCATCGGGCACCACCACCTTGGCCAGTTGAGCCTTGCCTTTGGTGATGCTGCGGCGCACACGCTCGTCTTGCTTCTTCCACTGCTCGGTGAAGGCGGCCGGATCACGTTCGAACTGATCGCGGCGGCGCACCACCTCGACACGCGACGGCAGGTCGGTCGGCGTCTTGACCTCGACCGACAGGCCGAAACGGTCCAGCAGTTGCGGTCGCAACTCGCCTTCTTCGGGGTTGCCGCTGCCCACCAGCACGAAACGCGCGGGGTGGCGCACGCTCAGGCCTTCGCGCTCGACCACGTTTTCGCCCGAGGCGGCCACGTCGATCAGCAGGTCGACCAGGTGGTCTTCGAGCAGGTTCACCTCGTCGATGTAGAGAAAGCCGCGGTTGGCGCGGGCGAGCAGCCCCGGCTCGAAGGCCTTGACGCCTTGCGAAAGCGCGCGCTCCAGATCGAGCGCGCCGACCACGCGGTCTTCGGTCGCGCCCAGCGGCAGATCAACCACCGGCACCGGGATCAGATGCGACTTGCCCGCCATGCCCTTGAGCGCCGCACAAAATTCACAACCCGCGCCGGGCGAGGCCGGGTCGCACTGGTAACGGCAGCCGATGACGGCGCGCATCTTGGGCAGCATCGCGGCCAGGGCTCGCACGGCGGTCGACTTGCCGGTGCCGCGGTCACCAAACACCAGCACGCCACCCACGCTGGGGTCGACAGCGGCGATCAGGATCGCGAGCTTCATTTCGTCTTGACCGACGATGGCGGAAAAAGGAAACGTCAGGGACATGTTCGAAGGCTTTGAAGGCCCGGCGGCCAAGGGAAAAATGAGTGATCGGGTGCGAAGAACGTCACGCAAAGCAACGCGAAAACAGCCCGAAATGACGTTAGCACACGCCCCTGCGCATCGCGATGCGGGTCAGCACGGCTTGCCCGCCCCACTAAACTCGTCCGTTGTTCAAGGCGACCAGGGTCAGCGGGATGCAAACGGGAGTAGCGGTGCCAGTTCGCGCACCGGCAGTGGTGTTGCTCAGCGGCGGCCTCGATTCGTCGACGGTGCTGGCGATGGCGCGCGAGCAGGGTTTCGAGCCTTGCGCGATCAGCTTCAGCTACGGGCAGCGACACATTCATGAACTGAGCGCGGCCGACGCAGTGGTGCGCACGCAGCACGCCGCGCGGCATGTGGTGGCGCGCATCGATCTGCGCGCCTTCGGCGGGTCGGCGCTGACGGCCGACATTGACGTGCCCAAGGGTCGCTCGGTCGATGACATGGCAGACGGCATCCCGATCACCTACGTGCCCGCACGCAACACGGTGTTCCTGAGCTACGCGCTGGCCTGGGCCGAGACCCTGGGCTCCACTGACATCTTCATCGGCGTGAACGCGCTCGATTTCTCGGGCTACCCCGACTGCCGGCCTGAATACATCGCCGCGTTCGAGGCGATGGCCAACCTCGCCACCAAGGCCGGCGTCGAAGGCACCCAGCGGCTCAAGATTCACGCGCCGCTGATGCACCTGAACAAGGCCCAGATCATTCGCGAGGGCCTGCGTCTGGGCGTCGACTATTCCCAAACCAGCAGCTGCTACGACCCCGGGCCTGACGGGCGGCCGTGCGGCGGCTGCGATTCATGCCTGCTGCGCGCCAAGGGCTTTGCCGAGGCGGGCGTGGCCGACCCGTTGCTGGTTCGCTTCGGGATCGGCGCGCCGTGAGCATCGACACGCTCATCTGCGCCGCGACCCGCTTCGAGGCAGCCCGTCAGATCGGCGAGCTGCCCGCAGGACACCCGTCAGCCCGTTTGCACGGTCACGGCTTTGTGGCGCAGGTGCGCTGCGCGTTACCGGCGCTGTGGGCGGAGTTTGAAGGCGGTGAGGTGCAGCAACTGCAGCAGGAGCTGTCGGCAGCTGTGGCTCCGCTCGATCACCACCTGCTCAACGAGCAGGTCGCGTTGCCCACCGACGCCAACCTGGCGCGCTGGATCGCCAGGCAGCCGGATCTGCCCGCCGCGGCGCAGCTGCGCTTGCAAAGCACGCCACGGCGCGGGGTCGATGTCGATGCGACAGGCCACGCCCATCTGTGGCGGCGCCATGTCTTCCAGGCCGCGCACGTGCTGCCACGCGTGCCTGCGGGCCACAAGTGCGGGCGCATGCACGGGCACGGCTTCGAGGTGGTGCTGCACGCCGATCAAGACGCTGCGTCCGGTTCGACAGCCATCAGCCACGACGACATCGATGCGGCGTGGGCGCCGCTGCAGCAGCAGCTCGACCACGCCTGCCTGAACGACCTGACCGGCCTGACCAACCCGACCAGCGAGTTGCTGTCGAGCTGGATCTGGGCACGCTTGAAGCCGGTGCTGCCGTCGCTGTCGTGGGTGACGGTGTACGAGACCGCGTCTTGCGGCGCACTGTTCGACGGCGAGCGCTACCGCGTGTGGAAAGAACTCACGCTCGACAGCGCCCTGCACCTCAACGGCGCGCCTGAAGGCAGCGCAATGCGGCGTCTGCACGGCCACACCTACACGCTGCGCTTGCATCTGTCGGCGCCGCTCGACGCGCTGATGGGCTGGACGATCGACTTCGGCGACGTGAAGACGCTGTTCGACCCGATTTTCAAGCAGCTCGACCACCAGCCGCTGCACGAGATTGCCGACCTCGCCGACTGCGACACCGCCAGTGTGGCGCGCTGGGTCTTCGAGCATGCGCGGCTTCAACTGCCTCAGCTTGATCGGGTGGATCTGTACGAAACCGACGGCTGCGGTGCCATCGTGTCGGTTCATGGTGCCGTGCTGGCGCTGCCGGTTTGACCATGGCGTACTCGGTCAAGGAGGCGTTTTACACACTGCAAGGCGAAGGCGGCCAGACGGGCCGCGCTGCGGTGTTTTGCCGCTTTGCCGGTTGCAACCTCTGGAGCGGGCGCGAAGCCGACCGCGAGCAGGCCATCTGCCGGTTTTGCGATACCGACTTCGTGGGCGCCGACGGGCTCGGCGGCGGCAAGTTCGACACCCCCGACGCGCTCGCGGCGCACATCGCCTCGCTGTGGCCTGCCGGCAATTTGCCAGGCCGACCGCTGGTGGTGTGCACCGGCGGCGAGCCGCTGCTGCAACTCGATGAGCCCCTGACTGAGGCATTGCACCGCCACGGTTTCGAGATTGCCGTCGAGACCAACGGCACGCAAGCAGCTCCTGCCGGCATCGACTGGATTTGCGTGAGCCCCAAGGCGGGCGCGGAGTTGGTGCTCCAGCGCGGCACCGAGCTCAAGCTGGTGTTTCCGCAGCCGGGCGCCATGCCCGATCGGTTCGCCGACCTGGACTTCCAGCTGTTCTACCTGCAGCCGATGGATGGGCTCGAACGCTTGCGCAACACCCGCGCGGCGATCGATTACTGCCTGGCCCACCCGCAATGGCGGCTCAGCGTGCAAACGCACAAGGCGGTGGGCATTCCCTGATCGCACCACCCCTCACCTCGCCCTAACCTTTTGACCACGCTCAACCCCACCGCCATGACCGCTGCCAAACTCAAAATCACCTCGAAGGCGGCCTCCAAGGCCGGGACGAAGAACACCGGCAAGGCTGCGCCCACGCAACGCCCGATGCCCCCCAACCCGCCGACTGCACCGTCCAAGCAGTTGCACGTATTTCCGAACCCGGCGCCTCAGCGTGACTACACGATCCAGTTTCAGATTCCGGAGTTCACCTGCCTGTGCCCGCTCACCGGCCAACCGGACTTCGCGCATTTCGTGATCGACATGGTGGCCGATGAACTGTGCGTCGAACTCAAGAGCCTGAAGATGTACATGTGGAGTTTTCGCGACGAGGGTGCCTTCCACGAGAAGGTCACCAACGACATCCTCAGCCACATCGTGAGCGTGACGGCACCGCGCTACGCCCGGATCACGGCGCGTTGGTACGTGCGCGGCGGGATTTACACCAACGTGATTGCCGAGCACCGCAAGAAGGGATGGAAGCCGCAAGCCGTGGTGACGCTTCCCGAAACAGGGCGGGAAACGGGCCTGCTGGGCTGAATTGTTCAAGTTGAGCGACACGGCAAAGACGGCGCTGCTCGGCTCGTCCTATCGTTTACCCCTATGACTCGCCCACCCCCATAATTCATAATTGCTAATGCCTGCCGCGAGCGTTTTGCGGACGGGTCGTTATTTGTCGACTACCACTCATCGGGACCTTTGCCATGGGCATACAGATCAACATCGACAACGGCGGAACGCTGACCGATATCTGCATCATCGACGGCTCGGACGTCAAAAAGACCAAGGTGCTCACCACACCCTACGACCTGAGCAAGTGCTTTTTCGAGGGCCTTGAAAAGGCGTCTGGCGTTGTCTACGGCAAGCCGGACGTCAAGCGACTGCTTGAAGAAGTCGAGCTGATTCGTTACTCCACCACCCAGGGCACCAACGCCATTTGCGAGCGCAAGGGCCCACGCCTGGGTCTGATCGTGAACGCTGGCGCGGCTGAACTGGTGGCCGAACTGGCCGCTCACGATCCAGATGTCTACGCGGCACTGGTCGGTGACCGGGTGGTCTACCTCGACCCCACGTTGGTGACAGGCTCCGACGGCGCCATGGCCGTGGTCAAGGCGACCAACGCCCTGACGGGTCAGGGCGCGAGCCGCATCGTGGTGAGTTTCGGCGGCGCCGATTTCTCGGCCACGGAAAACGCCTTCCGCAAGATCGCTCTGCGCAAGTACCCGCGCCACCTGCTGGGCGCTGTGCCCATGCTGTACGGCAGCGACCTGAGCGTCGACAAGGATCAGGTGCGGCGCACCTGGACCGCGCTCATCAATTCGTTCCTGCACCCGGGCATGGAGGCGTTCCTCTACAACGCCGAAAACCGCCTGCGTCAGTACCGCACCAAGAACCCGTTGCTGATCTTCCGCAACGACGGTGACGCTTCGCGTGTGGCCAAGACCATCGCCATCAAGACCTACAGCTCCGGCCCTCGTGGCGGCATCGAAGGTCTAAAGGCGTTCGCCCGCCAGTACGGTTTTTCTGACGTGGTGGCCGTCGACGTCGGCGGCACGACCACCGACATCGGCCAGTTCGTCGACGGCAAGGTAGCCGAGGCTCGTCGCGGTCACGTCGAAGGCATCAGCGTGTCGATCCCGCTGTGCGAGATCATGAGTGCGGGTGCCGGTGGCAGCTCGATCTTCAAGGTCGAGCAAGGCCGCATCGTGATCGGACCGCAAAGCGTCGGCGCGGTTCCTGGCCCCGCCTGCTTCGGTCGCGGTGGTCAAAGTGCCACGATCACCGATGCCAGCTTGCTCTCGGGTGTGCTGGATCCCAAGTCGTACTTCGGTGGCGGCATGGGTCTCGACCTGGACCGCGCGGCCACAGCCGTCAACACCAACATCGCCCAACCGCTGGGCATCTCTCTCGAAGAAGCGCTCCAGAAGATGGAACTGGCTTTCGAGGCGAAGGTCGCCGACGAGTTGTGCCGCTTCACCAAGGTCTCGCCCAAGAGCGTTCTGCTGGCCTTCGGTGGCGCCGGCCCGCTCAATGCCTGTGGCGTGGCTGAAGTGGCCGGGATCAACCAGGTCGCCATTCCGCACATGGCTGCGGTGTTCAGCGCGTACGGCATTGGCACTTGCGACATCTCGCAGCGCTACTGCGAGCCGCTGTCTGAAGTCACGCAAGAAGCCCTTGAGGATGCCTACGCCGTGCTGAAGGTGCGCGCTGTCCGCGACATGTACGCCGAAGGCTGCAACGGTGACGAGTTCGAGATCGATGCTCAACTGGTGGCAACCGACGCCGGCGGCAAGGAGTCGCCACACGCCCTGACAGCCGTCCCCATCTTGCCCACTGGCATCGGCAAGACCGATTCGGTCGAGTTGGAGATGACGGCTGTGAAGCGTCTGCGCGCCCAATCGGACACCCATGCCAAATTTGTGGAACTGGCACCTGCGGCTTCCGAGGGCGTTCGCAACGTGCTGACGCGCAAAGACGGTCGCACCGACGTGCCGGTCTACCGCATGAGCGCGCTCAAGGCGGGAGATCACGCCAGCGGTCCGGCGATCATCGAAGAAGACTATTTCACTTGCCGTGTGCTGGACGGCTGGGGCTTCGTCATCAGTGACGCGGGCGACATCATGTTGAACAGAAAGGCTAGTTCATGAAGGTTCTGATGACTGAATACCTTCGCGTCGATCTGGACGCGGAGCAATGGGAATGCCGGGTGTGCGACCACGTCATCGGCCCCGCCACGGCGAGTTACAAGGAGGGCATGCTGGTGCACAACCGCGACCCCCGCGAGATTCACCCGCCGATCCTCGACCCTGATCGCTACAAGTTCACTTTCAGCCCGGACCCTGAGTGGGTACGAATCCTGGAGTACTACTGCCCGAACTGCGGCACGCAGGTCGAGACCGAATACGCCATCCCCGGCCATCCGCCGCTGCACGACATGCAACCCGACCTGCCCGCGATGCGCGCGCAGTGGGCTCAGCGTGAAGAAGTCAAGGAACCCGTGACCGGTCCCGCCGTGGTGGGCACCGCAGGCGGCCACAAGCACTGATTGACTGCGCCACGGCGGCAGTGATGTGAGCCGGCGCCAGGCGCTGGCTCGAAAGGAAAAGAAATGCGACGCATATCTGTGGACATCGGTGGAACCTTCACCGACTGCTTTGTGGTTTGGGACGGCCGTTACATCGAGGCCAAGGCACTCACCACCCATCAAAACCTGGCACTCGGCTTCAATGAAGCCCTGGGCAAGGCCAACAAGGTGCTCGGTCTCGAGCTCGAGACCATCTTGTCCGAGGTCGATTCGGTGCGCTACGCCACCACGCTGGGCACCAACGCGCTGATCGAGCACAAGGGTCCGAAGATCGGCATGCTGGTGACGGCCGGCTTCGAAGCCACCGTGCCGCTCAGCCGCGCACGCGGCTACGGTGACGGTCTGGACACCCTGGCCCAGCAGAACATGCCCAACGCCAGCCGCCCTGCGCCGCTGGTGGCTGCGCACATGATCTACGGCGTGCGCGAGCGCCTGGACTTCCAGGGCAAGCTGGTGATGCCGCTCGACGAAGACGACGTGCGCACGCAGATCCGCTCGCTGGTCAACCGCGGTGCCCAGATCATCGTGGTGGCACTGGTCAACAGCGTGGTGAACCCGGCTCACGAGCAGCGCATCGAAGAGATCCTCTTCGAGGAATACCCCTCGCACCTGCTGGGCGCGATTCCCATCATCTTGTCGCACCAGGTGGCGGGTCGCAAAGGCGAGTACGTCCGGTCCACTTCCGCTGCAGTCGACGGCTACCTGCACTCGACGATGTACCACGCGCTGTCGGCGCTTGAGCAAAACCTGCGCGCACACCGCTACGACAAGCCGATGCTGGTCATCCACAACTCGGGCGGCATGGCCCAGTTGAACTCCACCGATGCGCTGCAAACGATTCACTCGGGACCGGTGTCGGGTATCGCGGCGTCAGAGCATCTGGCCATGCAGGCCGGCTTGGGCAACGTGGTGGCCACCGACATGGGCGGCACCAGCTACGACATCGGCATCGTGGTCGAAGGCGGCGTCAAGCACTACGACTTCAACCCGGTGATCGACCGCTGGCTGGTGTCGGTGCCGATGGTTCACCTGGTCACGCTGGGTGCTGGCGGCGGCTCGATCGCCAGCTACGACCGCATGTACAACACCGTGAAGTGCGGTCCGCAAAGTGCCGGCTCCGACCCGGGACCTGCTTGCTACGACCGCGGCGGCATGAACGCCACGGTGACTGACGCCGACCTGTTGCTCGGCTACCTGGACGCCAAGAACTACGCCGGCGGCTCGATTCCCCTGAACGCCCGGCGCGCAGCGGCAGCAATCGAAGACACGCTGTGCGACGAACTCGATTGCTCCGTGATCGAAGCCGCGCTGATGATTCGCGAGAAGGTGGACGACAACATGGCCAACGGCCTGTTCACTGAATTGCGTGCCCGGGGCTACGACCCCAAGGAATTCACCATGCTGGCGTACGGCGGCAACGGGCCGCTGCACGGCTGCGGCATCGCCCGCAACCTGGGGATCGACAAGATCCTGGCGCCACCACTGAGCTCCGTGTTCTCGGCGGTGGGCGCAGGCAACATGCACCAGTTGCACATCCATGAACAGTCGCTGTACATGGTGCTGTACGACTCGAACACCCGCAACATCTTCGATGACTACTCACGCTTCAACAGCATCGTGGCCGAACTGAAGGAACAGGGAACGCAAGACCTGCTGCGTCAGGGCATCGCGCGTGATCAGATCCAGCACCGCCTCGAACTCGACATGCGCTACGGCAATCAGCTGGTGACCACCACGGCGGTGATCAGCGAGCACGAAGTGCACGGGCCAGGCGATGTGCTGTCGATCATTTCGCAGTTCTCGAACGACTACGGCAAGCGCTTCGGCGAAGGCAGCCAGGCGCCCGAGGCCGGCATTCGCATCAACACGATGCGTGTGGCTGCCTTCGTGGAACACGAGACCATCGTGTTCGAGGACATCAAGCCGGTGGCTCCTGAGTTGCGCACCGCGCCGCCACAGCCCGAGAGCGTTCGCAAGTGCCATTTCGTCGGACATGAAGGTCCGGTCGACACCCCGGTGTGGAACCGCGCGTCCATCGAACCCGGCGTGCAGATCCAAGGCCCTGCGATCGTCGCCTCTGAGGTCACGACCTTCCTGGTCGATCCGGGCTGGAATTTCGTCGCAGCGCGGCAAGGTGCCTCATGGTTCCTGCGCGCCAGTGCGACCTGAGCGTCGCCTTCAACACCCTACTCGAGGTCTGACATGAGCGAAAACGCAACGCCAACCAAAGCCAAGACGCCGACGGCGGCCGAAGTGGCACTGATCAAGAAATTCCTGAACGACACCACGCTGTTCCTCGGGCCCGATCCCGAGATCATGCAAAACCACGACCTCATGCCGCGCAGCGCGTATGAAGACGAGTGCATCGCCAAGGTCAGCGATGCGCGCACCGTGGCGAAGATCCGCGATCGCATCCAGGCCGGTTGCGATGAAGGCTTCGAGATGGTCGAGCAAATGGGCGCCGCTCCCGGCGCCAAGTGGGGCGACCTGATCACCGGCGTGTACTCGGCCGCAGGTGACCTCGCGATTGCCAGTTCGGGCGGCGTGCTGGTGTTCTCGGCGCTGGTTCACCACCCGATCAAGTTCATCATCAAGAACTGGGTCAACGACCCGTCGGTGGGCGTGCGTGAAGGCGACGGATTCATCCACAACGACTCGCGCTACGGCAACATCCACAACACCGATCAGAGCATGATCGTTCCGATCTTCCACGAAGGATCGATCGTTTGCTGGGTGGCGTGCACGGTTCACGAAGGTGAAAACGGCGCCATCGAGCCGGGCGGCATGCCATCGATGGCGGAAAGCCCGTCCGACGAAGGTCTCAAGATGTGCCCGTTCCGGGTCGTCGAGAACTACCAGATCAAGCGCGACATCCTGACCTTCTTGCAGAACTCGGTGCGTGAGCCCAAGCTGCAGTACGAGGACATGAAGGTCAAGCTGTTCGCCTGCCTGCGCATCAAGCAGCGCATCGAGGAAACGCTGCGCACCGATGGCCCGGCGTCGCTGGTTTCGACGCTGCGCCTGTCGATGGAAAACGTGCGTGCCGAGGTCAAGCGTCGCATCAGCGAGTGGCCCGACATGACCGTGCGCACGTACATCATCCAGGACTCGACGCTGCGCGAGAACTGCGTGGTCAAGATCAACTGCCAGCTCACCAAGACCGGTGACCGGCTCATCTTCGACTTCCGCGGTTCCAGCCCCGAGTTCACCAATCGCGCCACCAACACCATCCTGGCAGGCCTCAAGGGCATGCTGTCGCAAGTGTTCCTGTGCTACGTCTGGCCCGACCTGCCGCGCAGCCAGGCCGCGTTTGCGCCGATCGAGGTCATCACCGATCCGCATTCGATCGTCAACTCTTCGTATGACGCACCGAACTCGCAAAGTCTGATGTCGATCTTCACGGGCTTCACCGCCGGTCAGCATGCCGTGGCCAAGTTCTTGTACAGCTGCCCCGAGAAGTACACGAAGGTCCACGCTCCGACCTTCAACATGATCAACACCTTCATCTGGGGTGGCGTCAGCCAGCACGGTGAATTGCTCGGCAACCTGTGTGCCGACCTGAACGGCATGGGCGGCGGTGCGCGCTCGGACATGGACGGTGAACACGCTCTGGCGCCCATCTTCGCGACCATGGCCGACATCGGCGAGCAGGAAATCAACGAAGAAGACGTGCCTTTCCTTCAGCTGGTGTCCAAGAAGATGACGATGGATGCCATCGCTCCGGGCAAGTACCGCGGTGGTCAGGGCTACACCATGATCGCGTCCACCAAGGACAGCGAGCAGTGGGGCTTCATGACGGTGTGTCAGGGCGCCAAGATCCCCCCCATCCAGGGTCTGTTCGGTGGCTACGCCTGCGGCACCTACCCGCTTTGCAAGATCAAGGGTGTGGACGCCTATGAGGTGTTGCTCGACGAGCCACACAAGTTCAAGCATTCGATCGCCGAACTGATGAACGAGCGGCCGTTTGAGGATGCGACCTACACCACCCATCACATGGGCATGGGCTTCGAGATCTCCAAGCGCGGCGAGCTGTTCATGATTTCGCAAGGTGCGGGTGCGGGCTACGGTGACCTGCTTGAGCGTGATCCGGCTGCCGTGATCCGCGACATCGAGGAGGGCCTGATGTCGCAAGGCGTGGCCGCGCGTCTGTACAAGGTCAAATTCGATCCCGAGACGCTGGTCATCGATCCCGTCGAAACGAAGGCTCTGCGCGACGCCGAGCGCAAGGCTCGAATTGCCCGGGGCGTTCCATACAAGGATTTCGTCAAGACCTGGAACAAACCGAAGCCGCCAGCGCACCTGCAGTATTTCGGCTGCTGGGGCGACGACGCTGGGACGTTGTATGTCGGCAGCCCCGAGATCACCCGTGACGCGAGCAAACCCAAGCCGAACTACATGCGCAACCCCAAGGACGTGCGCATCGACGAACTCGAAGCACGATTGGCACAGCTGGGGGCCCTACTGGAAGACAAGACATGAGCGAGGGCTTTGCCACGCAACTGCCGTCGCCCAAGGGAAACGGTCAAATACGCCTGTGGCTCAAGTCGGCCGAGTACGCCAAGCGTCTGTTGCTGGGTGACGCAGGGGATCCGTGGGTCAGTGCGGCGCACTACCTTGCTTACTTCTCGCAGGCTCACGCGCTGGTCAAGCCTGACGTGGCGGTGCTTCAGGTCGGTGACCTTTACGACAGCTGGGCCGCCGCGCACGCTGAGTGGTCGGAGGCGGTCAACAAGCGTCGTCGTCCGGCCACAGCCTTGCGCAAGCTCATCGAACCCGAGGCGCCGCGCCAGGTTCTTGCCGAGGTGGTCGAAGCCGTGCTGTCTCACCTGCGCGGGCAGGCCCCGCTCGTGCTGGCGCTGCCCTCTCCGAGTCGCTGGATCCGTCACGCCAATCAGTTGACGGCCAGCGACGAGATGGAACTCACCGGAGACGACGTGGAAGACGGCGCGATGTACATCGCCGACTTGTTGCGCTCGGTGTCGACCTATGCCATCTCCGGCGTGTTGCTCGAGGAGCCCGCAGCCGCAGCCGATTTCAATGCCGAAGACCTGTCGCACTACCAGTCGATCGTCAACGTGGTGCATCACTACCGTTGGGGATTGGCACTGCGACTGCCCGACTCCACTGCCGTGGCACCCGCCGCTCTGACCAGTTTTGACGCCGTCATCACCAACTCGACCGCGCTGACGGGCTCTGACTCGGGTGCGAGCACCGCCGTGGGTTGTGATGTCAGCGCCGCGTTTGCCGCTGGCGAAACCTGCCCTGCACTCGCACCCGGTCAGTTCTACTTTGCCGAGGTGCCTGCAGGGCTGCGTCCGGAATCGGTCCTGGAACGATTGAGCGCGCTGCGCGGGAAGTGACTTGGTGCCGGCACCGGTAGATCGAATTCCTGTCAGTCTGCTCACCGGATTTCTCGGCTCGGGCAAGACGACGCTGCTCAACCACTGGATGCAGCAGCCCGAGATGGCTGGCGTGGCGGTGCTGGTCAATGAATTCGGTGAGGTGGGCGTCGATCACCACCTCGTTGAGAAACTGGATGAACAGCTTTTGCTGCTTGATTCAGGTTGCCTGTGTTGCGCGGTTCAAGGCGACCTGATCGGGGCCTTGAAAGATCTGGCAGCGCGCAGCGCCCGCCGCGACATTTTCCCGATCACGCGGGTGATCATCGAGACCTCGGGTCTGGCAGATCCGGTGCCTGTGATCTACGCGCTCATGGAAGATCCCTTCGTCGCCGCGCGTCACGTGTGCGACGGCGTGATCACCGTG
>NCFZ01000011.1 GCA_002281415.1 Burkholderiales bacterium 28-67-8
GGCCACGTTGGCCGTCGCGCGAGCGCGAGTCAACGGCGGCGGGCTGTGCGGGGGCCGGCGCGGGGTTACCTTCAGCCGCAGCAGGTGCGGCGAGCGCTGGCGCTCCGCCGGCTTGCTGCATCAGCTTGTCGAGCGGCAAGTACAGCAAGTTGGAGTTTCCGTGGCTGTCCACGAGCACCTTGCTGACATTGGAATAGACCTGCTGCATGGCGTCGATGTAGAGCCGGTCGCGCGTCACGGCCGGGGCTTTCTTGTACTCGACCAGCACGCTGGAAAAACGCTGCGAATCGCCCTCGGCCTGGGCAACGACGCGCGACTTGTAGCCTTCGGCCTCCTCACGCAGCCGCGCCGCCGTGCCCTGTGCTTTCGGGATCACGTCATTGGCGTAGGCCTGGCCCTCGTTCTTCAGCCGCTCGCGGTCGGCACCGGCCTTGAATGCATCGTCAAAGGACGCCTGAACCTGATCGGGTGCCTGCACGTTTTGCACGTTCACGTTGACCAGCAAGATGCCGGTGTTGAGACGGTCGACCTGAACCTGGATCGACTTGACCAGTTCATTGGCGATGGCGTCGCGCTGCTCGTAGAGCACCGAATCCATCGTGCTCTTGCCGACGATCTCCCGCACAGCCGACTCGGCGGCCTGCACCACAGCATCGTCGGGGTTGCGGTTTTCAAACAGATATGCGCGTGAGTCTTTCAGTCGGTACTGAACGGTGAAGCGGATGTCGACGATGTTCTCGTCTTGCGTGAGCATGGAAGAGTCGCGCAGCCCGGTACTTTGAACCACCGAATTGCGCCCCACCTCCACCGAACGCAGCTGCGTCACGGCCACCGTTTCGCTGGCCTGGAATGGGTACGGCATGCGCCACTGGATGCCGGCGTCTGCCGTATGGCTGAACTTGCCGAACGACGTGACCACCGCCTGCTGGCCTTCTTGAACGATGAAGAAACCGCTGCCCAACCAAAGCAACGCAATCACCCCCACGATGAGACCCGCGCCAATGCCCGCACCCTTAAGGTCGGGCGGTGAGCCGCCACCATCACCGGAGCCTTGCGGGCGAGGCGCACCCGGCTTGCCCGAGAACATGCCGCTGAGCTTCTTGTTGAAGTCGCGCCAGAGTTCGTCGAGATCCGGAGGGCCGTCGCCCTTGCTCCAGAGGAGTCCCGACAGCGCCTTGGCGCTGCGCGAGAAGATCGACCCGTGACGGATTTGACCCGAGTCTTGTGTCATTCGGCTGGTCTTCATGCAGTAAGGGGATGAGTCCCGTTGAAAGCTGTGAATGTTTCGGGCATCGCGGGGTCGCAAGGCGACGACTGGTCCAAATTTGGAACTGCCGGATCCAAGCACCAGTCGCCAGAGGCAACCGCGCTCGCATCGGCAATCAATTGACGAAGCGCATCAATGCCCTGCCCATCCACCGCACTGATAAACACGCGGGGCAAACTGCGGCCATCGGCAAGCATGATCGCATCCACGGCGGCACGCGGCATCTGATCAGCCTCAAGGCGATCCACCTTGTTGAACACCAGCAGTTGCGGGATGTCGCCCGCTCCGATGCTCTCGAGCACGCGCTGAACCTCGGCCATCTGCTCGTCGCGGTTGGGGCTGGAGGCATCGACCACGTGCAGCAGCAGGTCGGCCTGCGCGGCCTCCTGCAGCGTGGCCTCGAAGGCCTCGACCAGTTTGTGGGGCAGGTCGCGGATGAATCCCACAGTGTCAGACAACGCCACATTGCGGCCGGTTTGCGCGATGTGCATCTGCCGGGTGGTGGTGTCGAGCGTGGCGAACAACTGGTCGGCCGCGTACGCACGCGCTTTCACCAGCACATTGAACAGCGTCGATTTGCCGGCGTTGGTGTAGCCGACCAGCGAGACTCGAAAAGTCTGGCTGCGCTCGCGCGAGCGGCGCTGGGTGTTGCGCTGGCGCTTGACCTTGACCAGGCGCTCCTTGACCGACTTGATGCGCTCGCCGATCATGCGTCGGTCAAGTTCGATCTGCGCTTCACCCGGGCCGCCGCGGTTGCCGATGCCGCCACGCTGACGTTCCAGGTGACTCCAGCGGCGCACCAGCCGGGTCGACAGGTACTGCAGCCGAGCCAGTTCCACCTGCAGTTTGCCTTCGTGGCTTTGAGCGCGGTCGGCAAAGATCTCGAGGATCAACATGGTGCGATCGGCCACGGCCACGCCCAGATGGCGCTCGAGGTTGCGCTGTTGCGCTGCTCCCAGCGCCTGATCGAACAGGACCACCTCAGCGCGGTGCATGCCCACAAGCAACTTGATCTCGTCAGCCTTGCCGCTGCCGACAAACAAGGCCGGGTCGGGGCTCTTGCGGCGGGCGATGACCCGAGCCACCGGCAGATCCCCAGCCGATTCGGCGAGCAGCGCGAGTTCATCGAGCGACTCGTCAAACGTGGGAGCACGACCGATTTCGACGCCCACCAAGATGGCACGCGCCGGACCCGATGAGTCAACGAATGAGGTGTCTGAACTCAAGGCCGGGCCCATGCATCGGCGACGGAAACGACCATTTCGTTCAACTCAAATCCGGCGTTTCAGCCGCGCTGAAATTGACCGCGCGACCAGGCACCACGGTGGAGATGGCGTGCTTGTAGACCATTTGCGTCACGGTGTTGCGCAGCAGGACGACATACTGGTCAAACGACTCAATGTGACCCTGTAGCTTGATGCCGTTGACCAGGTAAATCGACACCGGAACGTGCTCTTTGCGAAGCAGGTTCAAGAACGGATCCTGCAGGAGCTGGCCTTTGTTGTTCACGATATCCTCCGTGTTCAAAACTGTTGGGTGAAGACCATAACACGGCGTTTCATGGCAGCTCAGGCCGCATTGAAATGCCCTCAGTCCTCGCCATCAAATGGGTTTTTCCCGGATCGCATCTCGATGCGAAGGGGCGTTCCGGTGAGCTTGAAGTGGTCTCGAATGCGCCCCTCGAGAAACCGCTTGTAAGCCTCGGTCACGTGCTCCAGCGAATTTCCATGCACCACCACGATGGGCGGGTTCATGCCGCCTTGGTGCGCGTAGCGCATCTTGGGGCGGAACATTCCAGCACGCTTGGGCGCCTGATGCTCGATCGCGTCGAGCAACAGCCGCGTGAGTACTGGCGTGGGCATCTTGCGAATCGCTGATGCGTGCGCATCGGCGATGGCCTTCCACACGGGTGCCAGGCCCTGGCGCTTGATGGCAGAGATGTTCATCACCGGCGCGAACTTCAGGAAGGCCAACCGCTGCTCGATCGAGCGCTGCAACAACTGCTTCTGGTAATCGTCGACGGCGTCCCATTTATTGACGGCGATAACCACTGCGCGGCCGCTCTCCAGGATGTACCCGGCGATGTGCGCATCCTGCTCGCTGACGCCCTGAGTGGCATCGAGCAGCAACAGAACCACGTTCGCATCAGCGATGGCCTGCAGCGTCTTGACCACCGAGAATTTCTCGATCGCCTCGAACACCCTGCCCTTGCGTCGCAAGCCGGCGGTATCGATCAACTCGAACTTCTGGCCGTTGCGCTCGAACGGCACGGTGATGGCATCACGCGTGGTGCCGGGCATGTCGAAAGCGACCAGCCGCTCTTCGCCCAGCCAGGTGTTGATGAGCGTGGACTTGCCCACGTTCGGCCGACCCGCCACGGCCAGACGTATCGGAGCGTCATCTTCCGGCTCGGGCTCTTCTTCGGGGAAGTCGAAACCAGCCAGCACCGCATCGGTGAGACTGCGAATGCCTTGCCCGTGCGCCGACGAGATGGGGTGAGGCTCACCCATGCCCAACTCGAAGAATTCGCCCAGCAGCGGCGACTCGACCATGCCCTCGGCCTTGTTGGCAGCCAGCAGGACGGTCTTGCCCACGGTGCGCAAGTACCTGGCGATGTCGTGGTCCTGCGCCGACAGGCCGGCCCGGATGTCGACCACGAAGATCACCGCATCGGCCTCGGCCACGGCCTGGCGCGTTTGCTTGGCCATTTCCTTGACGATGCCGCTGTCGCAGGTGGGCTCGAAGCCGCCGGTGTCGATGACGATGAACTCGCGGTCCCCGATGCGCCCGTCACCGTAGTGGCGGTCACGGGTCAGCCCAGAAAAGTCAGCGACGATGGCGTCGCGGCTCTTCGTCATCCGGTTGAACAGGGTCGATTTGCCGACATTCGGTCGGCCAACGATGGCGATGACTGGTTTCATTTGAACGAGCTGGCCGGCAGCCCCGCGAGAGGCATCAAGGACGCAACGCGAACAGGCCGCCGTTCCGAGTGACTGCCAGCAAGGTCATCCCCGAAGTCACCGGAGCTGCAGCCAGCGGGCTGCCATCGGTGGCCACACGCAGTTGTGTCGCCCCACGGTCGACAGACAGGAAGATCAGGTTCCCCTCGAGGTCACCAAACACCACGACCGGGCCCAAGCTCACAGGCGCAGACAGTTCGCGGTGCAAGAAGGCATCAGACGTCCACGCCACATCGCCGGAGCTCATCTTCCAGGCCGTGACGCGATCCGATGCGTCTGCGGCTACAACGTACTGAGCGTCAGCCGCGACACCCTTGCGACCACCCAGATTGCGGCTCCAGACCGGCGTTCCGAGTTGGGCATTCACGCAGCCGACCGCAGACTGGAAGGAGCGCGCGCAGATGAAGTCGCCCACGCGGGCAGAGGGCCCGACCAGATCAGCCAGCCGTTCGACCTCGTTGGTGCCGCGGGGCGTGGCCATGGTCAGGTCCCACCGAACCGCACCATTGGAAGGATCAAGCGCCGCCAGTTTGGGTCCCTGTCCGACCAGCAAGGTGTCCTTGAACGGAACGATCACGCCGGTCTGCGAAAGACTCAACGCGTCTCCCGGGCGCTTGACAGACCACAGGCTGGCTCCATCTTGCGCGTCGAAAGCGCTGACGCTGCGGTCGATACCGACCACGAATATGCGACCACCGGCCACCAGTGGTGCGGTCACCACCTTGAAGCCCATGGGCATTTTCCAGAGCACCTTGCCGTCTTCGAGGGCCACGAGGTTGCCTTCGCGAGTGACCACGGCAGCCACTCGGCCGTCGCTTCCCACACCGGCCGACAAAGCCGCTCCGGCATTGCCCTTCCACACCACCCGACCGCTCTCAGCCTCGACAGCCATCACCGTGCCGTCGGAGTCGGCCACCGTGAATCGGCCGGCATTAACCGCTACCGTCAACGGGAATTCGACGCTGGAGAGACGCGAACTCCAGACGATTCGGCCCGTGATCTGTGGCTTGATCTCCACCAGCGGAGTCGGCTTGGGCTTGTCAGGGCCCATCGAGCATGCACCCAGCAGGGCGACAAGCCCGACCAGCAAGTAGCCAGTAAGGCGGTTCATTTGGACGCTCCTGCGCTGGCGGCATTGGCGGCTTCTGTGCTCGCCGCAGCCTCGGGCGGCGAGCCCATGGATGTCAATTTGGCCTCGATCAGCCGCCGGTATTCAATCTTCGGATTCATGGCCAACCATGCCTTCTTGTAGGCGGCTTTCGCGTCATCGGTCTTGCCCTGGGCCAGCAGCACATCGCCGCGCCTGTCTTCGGCCAGCGCTTCAAAACCTTCCGCCGTGGCCGAATCGAGTTGCTTCAATGCGTCGTCGTACTGCTTCGCGTCGAGGAACATCCCGGCCAGGCGCAACTTGGCGATGGTCTGGTACTCGGTCTCTGGAGCATTCGCGCCCACCCACGTGAGCGCGGCCTTGGCCGCGTCCGTCTGGCCGGCCTCGGCCTGAACGCGAGCGTTCAACAGGCCGCCTTGCTGGGCGAATGAGGTGCGAGCGTAGCGATCCTTCAGGTCACCGAAGATGCGCCCCGCCTTCTCGGCATCGTTGGCCTGCGCGGCACGCTCGAGTTCGTCGAACATGGCGCCGGCCTTGGCCGCCTGGTCACGCTGCCACCAGTTCCAGCCATTCCATGCCGAAAAGCACGCCAGCACGGCGATCAGCACGCTGACGATCACGTTGCCGTAGCGCTTCCAGAAGTGCTTAACGGCGTCGAGCTGTTCTTGTTCTTCGAGGTCGAGATGGGAGGCCATGTCTGGGGTCGGGTCCGGGTAACGGGGAATTATGCGTTGCGAAGTCGCATCGCCCAGTCGATTGCGTCGGCGAGCAAATAGGCCTGCTGCGGCTCGTCGGCGTTGCGCAGCGGCTTGACAGACACCTCGCCGCGCGCCACTTCATCGTCGCCGAAGATCAGCGCGTAGTCGGCTCCGCTGGCGTCAGCGCGCTTGAACTGGGACTTCATGCTGCCCAGGCCATCGCGCCCCGCAGCGTGCATCAGCACCGACACGCCCGACGCGCGCAGCGTGTCGATGGTTCGCAGCGCCACCGGCACCGACGCGGGTGACGTCACCACGGCATAGGCATTCGGTCTGACCACAGGGGCGGCAACACCGGCTTCTTGCAGCAGCAGCAGCAGACGCTCGATGCCCAGGCCCCAACCCACCGCGGGCGCCGGCTTGCCGCCGAGTTGCTCGATCAGTGTGTCGTAGCGGCCGCCGCCACACACCGTGCCTTGCGAGCCCAGCCGCTCGGTGACCCACTCGAACACCGTGAGGTTGTAGTAATCCATGCCGCGCACCAACCGCGGGTTGACGCGGTAGGGCTGGCCCACGGCATCCAGCGAGGCGCGCACCGCATCGAAATGCGCCAGCGATTCGGCGCCCAGGAACGACATCAACTGCGGAGCGCTTTCGACCACCGCCTGCATCGCCGGATTCTTGGTGTCGAGGATGCGCAGCGGATTGCTGTGCAAGCGCCTCTTGGCATCGTCGTCTAGCACCTCGGCATGGGCCTCGAAGTGCGCGATCAAGGCGTCGCGGTGCGCGCGCCGCTCTTCGGGCTGGCCCAGGCTGTTGAGCTCGAGTCGCACATCGCGGCCGTCGACCAGCCCCAGTTCGCGCCACAGCATGCGGCACATCAGGATCAACTCGGCATCGACGTCGGGGCCGGCGTAGCCCAGCGCTTCGGCACCCACCTGATGGAACTGCCGGTAGCGACCCTTTTGCGGCCGCTCGTGGCGGAACATCGGACCGATGTAGTACAGCCGCTTGCCGCCATCACGCAGCAGCGAATGCTCGGTGACCGCACGCACCACGCCCGCGGTGTTCTCGGGGCGCAGCGTGAGCCGGTCGCCGTTCATCGAATCCTCGAACGAGTACATCTCCTTTTCGACGATGTCGGTGACTTCGCCCAGGCCGCGCACGAACAGCGCCGTGGGTTCGACGATCGGCGTGCGCACGCCCACGTAGCCGTGGCGCGTCATCAGCGAACGCACGCAGCCCTCCAGCCAGTCCCACGTCGCCGACTCGGGCGGCAGGATGTCGTTCATGCCTTTGACGGCCTTGATGGTTTCGCTCATTGCTTTCTCATGGGTTCATGCAGGCGTGGTCGATTTGCCTCAGGGGCAATCTCGGCCCGCCTTGACGGGACGCATCGGGCGTTCGCCGACTCAGGCTGATGCTTCGGTCGATGCCCCGTATCGCTTTTCGATGTAACGCTCGACCAGCGCGTGGAATTCTTCGGCGATGCGTTCGCCACGCAACGTCAGGGCTTTTTCGCCGTCGATGAACACCGGAGCAGCCGGCGCTTCACCGGTACCGGGCAGGCTGATGCCGATGTCGGCGTGCTTGCTCTCGCCGGGTCCGTTCACGATGCACCCCATCACCGCGACCTTCATGCTCTCGACCCCCGGATAGCGCGCACGCCACACCGGCATCTGGGCGCGCAAGTGATCGTCGATCTGCTTGGCGAGCTCCTGGAACGTGGTGCTGGTGGTGCGGCCACAGCCCGGGCAGGCCGTGACGCTGGGGTTGAACGAACGCAAGCCGAGCGACTGCAGCACCTCGAGTGCCACCACCACCTCTTGCGTGCGCGCTTCGCCGGGCTGCGGTGTGAGCGACACCCGGATGGTGTCGCCAATGCCGTCCTGGAGCAGCAGCGCGAGTGCGGCGGCCGAAGCCACCGTGCCCTTGGTGCCCATGCCGGCTTCGGTGAGCCCGAGGTGCAACGCGTAGTCGCAGCGCCTGGCCAGTGCGCGGTACACGCTGACCAGATCCTGCACGCCGGACATCTTGCAAGACAGGATGATCTGATCGCCGCGCAAACCCAGCGCTTCGGCACGCCGCGCCGAGGTGATCGCCGAGGTGATCAGCGCGCGGTACATGATCTGCTGAGGCTCGTGCGGCTCGGGCAGTCGGGCGTTGTCGTCCATCATCTGCGCGAGCAAATCGGAGTCGAGGCTGCCCCAATTGACCCCGATGCGAACCGCCTTGTCGTGGCGCGCGGCGATCTCGATCATCTGCGCGAACTGGCGGTCGCCCTTGTCGCCCTTGCCCACGTTGCCGGGGTTGATGCGGTATTTCGACAGCGCCTCGGCGCAGGCCGGGTGCTCGCTGAGCAAGCGGTGGCCGTTGTAATGGAAGTCGCCCACCAAGGGCACATCGATGCCCATGCGGTCGAGTTGGTCTCGGATGTGCGGGACCGCTGCTGCGGCCTCCGGCGTGTTGACCGTGATGCGGACCAGTTCGGACCCCGCCACCGCCAGTTCCTTGACCTGGATCGCCGTGCCGATCACATCGACGGTGTCCGTGTTGGTCATCGACTGCACGCGCACCGGTGCAGCGCCGCCAATGGTGACCACGCGCGAGCCCCAGCGGACCTCGGCCTGGCGCGTCCGCTTCGCAGCAGGTCGCGCCGGCTCGATGAAGTCGTCAAGGCCTTCGGTGGCAGCCTGTGATGATTGCTCGGTGGCGTGCGGTTTCATCTGCTTGCCTTCTACTTGAGTTCGAGACGCGCCACGTTGTCGCGCGTCGACGCAGCCAGGTCGACCGCGCTACCACGATAGGACAGTTGTGTCGCCGCCGCATTGCCCACCTTGATGCGCAGTGGCAAGACCCCGTCGAGCGCGACCATTTCACCGGGCTGCAGCATCCGCGAAAACACGATCTGCGACCGCCCGTCGATCACCTCGACCCATGACTGCTCGCTGGCCTTCAACTGCAAAGGTCCTGCGGAAGCCCCCGATGCGACGGCACTGGGAGTGGCCGACACGTCGGGCGCGGAATGAACCGTCTCGACCACCGAACCGGCCGTGCTTGCCTCAGGCACCTCTGCCCCAGTCGCCGAAGCATCCGTTGGCGGCACAGCCGAGGCCGGCAAGGCGCCGGTGTCGGCAAGCACCGAGACTGACGCAGCGGTGGCAGGAGGTGGCGGCCCAGACCCTTGAAGGAGGCCACTCACATTGCCGATCCAGTCGGAAGGCATCAGGTACACGAAGAGCGCCGCTGCAGCGATCAGCACTGCAACCCAAACCGCTGGAGACACCAGCGCCGCTGCACTTGCGGGCTCGTGACGGCCAGGCCGGTCACGAAAAGGAAGCTTGATGCCCTCATCCACGGCCTCCAGCCGATAGCTCGGAGCCTGAGGCAGGGCAGCCAGAACCGGGGCGGGGTCGATCTTCAGGCTGCGGCACATCGTTTGCGCCAGAGCCCGCGCGAAGGTCGCGTCGGGGAGCTCGGAGAGCCGGTCCGCTTCGAGCAACTCCAGCTTGCGCTGCGACACCTTGATCGATGCGGCAAGCGCACCAATGTGCAGGCCCCGGGCTTGCCGGGCCTCGCGCAACATGGTTCCCGCACTTTTCGGTGCGGAACTGACCGGGCTGTCCTGATCACTCATCGAATCGGCCCTCTGCGAGCGAACTGGCCTCGGTGGACTGCGGGAAGCGGTTGCGCAGCTGGTCACTGAGATCGGCCACCGCACTGCGGTTGCCGATCTTGTTTTCGATTCGCACCGCCAGCCACAAGGTCTGGGGGCTGATCAGGTCGGCCGAGGAATTGACTCGCCTGATGTAGAACCGAGCCCGCTCGAGCTCTCCCTTGCGGTAGAGAACCTCGCTCAGGTTGACCGCGATGGCGGGGTTGGAGACGTCCAGACCATAGGCGCGGACCAGCGTGCGCTCGGCATCGTCGAGCTTGCCACTGCGTGCCTGGCAAACGCCCTGCGTGAGCAGCGTGCGCGGGGTGTCTTGGTACCGGGGCGATTTCAGGGTCTGCGCGAACAGGGCCTCGGCTTCGGCAAACCGCGACTGCTGGCACAGGTACCAGCCGAAGTTCTGCATCGTGTCCGTATCGTGCGAATCGAGCTGCATGGCACGGCGAAAACTCTCCTCGGCAAGACGACTGTCGCCGAGGCTGCCGTAGATCAACCCACGCAGGTTGTAGGCCGCTGCCACGGTCGGATCGGCGGCGATCGAGCGCTTGACCTCATCGAGCGCCGTCGTCATCTGACCGCGCCCGAAATACGCCGAGGCCAGTTCGAGCCGAACGCGGCCCCGTCTGGCGGCCTCGGACTCATCGGATGCAGTGACACGATCTTTCGATGCATCCGAAGACGACGGCAGGCCGGGAGCGCCCTCGGTGGTGTGATGCACGCAACCGGTCAACAGGGCCGTCATCAGCGCGATCGCCAACCACGCGCTGGCTGTGGCACACGCGTCGGTCACGCGGCGTTTTGTCATCGTCATGCCTGACCTTCGTGGACTGCTGTCAGGCTGAGGTGCGACGCCTGCAAGCCCTCGGCCTTGATCGGTATGTGAACCCGCCCGGCCAGCCGCTGTTGCAGCCGGGTTCGGTCCTGCACTTCGCCGGCCAACTGGCCACAAGCGGCATCGATGTCATCGCCACGGGTCTTGCGAATCGTGGTCACGATACCCGCATCCTGCAGCACATGTGCGAACTGTGTCACCCGCTCGCGTGGACTGCGCAGCAAACCCGATGCCGGGAACGGATTGAAGGGAATCAGGTTGAACTTGCACTTCAGTGGCTCGCGACCAGCGCCTTGAACCAGAGCCACCAGTTGGGCCGCATGCTCAGGTGAATCGTTGACGCCATCGAGCATGCAGTACTCGAAGGTGATGAAGTCGCGAGGCGCCGACTCAAGGTAACGCGAGCAGGCCGCCAGCAATTCGGCCAGCGGGTACTTGCGGTTGAGCGGCACCAGATCGTCGCGCAGCGCGTCATGCGGCGCGTGCAGCGACACGGCCAGCGCCACCGGGCAATCGGCTCGCAGCCGGTCCATCATGGGAACAACGCCCGAGGTCGATACGGTGACCCGCCGCCGCGACAAACCATACCCATGGTCATCGAGCATGACGCGCAATGCGGGCAGCAACGCCGCGTAGTTCTGCAGCGGCTCGCCCATGCCCATCATCACCACATTGGTGATCGCCCGGGTGCCCTCGGGCAGTTGCAGGCGAGAGCGCAACTGGTGCTCGGCGTGCCACAACTGGCCGACGATTTCGGCGGTGGTCAGATTGCGGCTGAAGCCCTGATGGCCCGTTGAGCAAAAGCGGCAACCGACCGCGCAACCGGCCTGCGACGACACGCACAGCGTGCCGCGATCATCCTCGGGGATGAAGACCGTCTCGACGGCGTCGCCGCCGCCCACGTCGAACAGCCACTTGATCGTGCCGTCGGCCGATGCCTGCTCACTGATTACCGAGGGAACACGAACCTCGGCCACACCGCCAAGCCGCTCACGCAGCGACTTGGCGAGATCGGACATCTGCGAGAAATCAGATGCGCCGCGCTGGTGGATCCAGCGAAACAACTGCGTCGCGCGAAACCGTTTCTCGCCGAGTTGCTCGCAATACGCCGTCAGGCCGGCCAGATCAAAGTCGAGCAGGTTGACGGCGGTCATGGCAGGCCCGATTGGCCGGTCAGTTGACGACTCAGCGGGAGTAGACGTTCGCGCCGGCGAAGAAGAAGGCGATTTCCTGAGCAGCGGTGTCTGCTGCGTCAGAACCGTGCACGGCGTTGGCATCGATGCTGTCGGCGAAGTCGGCGCGGATGGTGCCCTTGTCGGCCTTCTTCGGATCAGTGGCGCCCATCAGGTCGCGGTTCTTGGCGATGGCGTTTTCGCCTTCGAGCGCCTGAATCATGACCGGACCCGAAATCATGAAGTCAACCAGATCCTTGAAGAAAGGACGCGCCTTGTGCACGGCGTAGAAGGCCTCGGCCTCGCCACGCGACAGATGAGCCATGCGAGCTGCGATCACCTTCAGGCCGGCCGCTTCGAAGCGGGAGTAGATCTGGCCAATGACGTTCTTGGCGACTGCGTCGGGCTTGATGATGGAGAGCGTGCGTTCGATAGCCATGGGGTTGATTCCTGTTGGGAGATGTCTGAGAAAAGCCTTGAATTCTACTGTGGGGGACGCGGAATCAGCGTCCGCGTCGGCCACCGCCGCCGCCACTGTTACCCCCGCCACCGCCGCCAAAGCCGCCTCCCCGGTTGCCTCCACGGCCACCGCCTCCGCCACCACCTTGTCCGCCCTGGCCTTGTCCGCCGCCGCCTCGTTGGCCCTTGCGATGGAATGCCTCACCACCGATGTAGCCGACCGATGTCTGCATCGGATCAGGCTGGCGGGGACCATCGCCCTTCTTGGGCCCGGGTGGCGGTGCGCTGCCGCCGGCACCGAAGCCGCCGCCGCCGCTGCGGAACCCCCGCCCACCCGCCGGGCTGCGGGGGTTTTGAACAAAACGCTTGTCGAAGGTCTGCTCAAGCGGGTTCGGAATCCGCGACGGATCGAAATCGTCATCCAGATCATCGTTGCGCGGAGGACGGTCCTCGGCAAACTGATCGGAACGCACCGGCGCCTCGGACATTGGAGGGCGCGGACCACGAGGCTCCTGACGGGGACGATCCCGATCGGGAGCACCGGGGCGCGGCGGACGGTCACTGCGGCGCTCGGCCTGCGGCGGCTTTTCGCGTCCTCGTTGTGGGCGAGGCGCGTTGTCACGTGGGGTTTCGCGCGGGTTGCCACGAGCATCACGAGGAGCACCTTCTGCCTCACCGCCAGCGAGGCGACGAATGGCGCGAACATCGCCGTCTTCCAAGTCGACCCACACTCCACGCTTGAGCCCACGCGGCAACACCACGCAGCCGTAACGGATGCGGATCAGGCGGCTCACCGTAAGGTCGACGGCCTCGAACAACTTGCGAACCTCGCGGTTGCGGCCTTCGGTGATGACCACGCGATACCAGTGGTTCAGACCCTCGCCGCCGCCGTTTTCTATCGAGCGGAAGCTGGCCGGCTGGCCTTCGATGGTGACGCCCTCGAGCAGCATCGCCTTCGATTCGGCGTCCAGCGTGCCGAGCACGCGCACCGCGTATTCGCGCTCCACGCCGAAGCGCGGATGCATCAGGCGGTTGGCAAGTTCACCTGAGTTGGTGAACAGCAGCAGGCCTTCGGTGTTGATGTCGAGGCGGCCCACCGATTGCCACTTGCCTTGAGGCAGTCGCGGCAGGCGGCGAAATACCGTCGGGCGGTGCTCCGGATCGTCGTTTGTCACCACCTCGCCGGTGGGCTTGTGGTACGCAATGATGCGCGGAGGCGGCGGGATGATGCGCACGCGAACCGGCTTGCCATTGACCTTGATCTGGTCGCCGAACGAAATGCGCTGCCCGGTGTGGGCCGGCTGGCCATTGACCTCGACCTGGCCGTCGGCGATGGCTTGCTCCATGTCACGGCGTGAGCCGATGCCCGACTGGGCCAGCACCTTGTGCAGCTTGGGCGCCTCGGGCTCGGGGAGCAGCACGCGCTTGGGAGGGCCTGAGCTCTCCGGCGCCGCCGGAGGTTCGATATCGAACTCGCCGGACAGCACCTGCGCAAAGATCTCGGCGGCGACGGCGGGCTCGGGCCGGAGCTCGGTCGAAGCAGCGTCCTCTTCGTCATCCGATGCGTCTTCGACAGACTCCGAACGTGCCTGGACCTCGGCGGACACCGCCTCGCCAGCGAATTCGCCAGTCACCTCGCCGGCGGCCTGTCCAGCCGGCTCCCCTGCGTCCACTGCCTCAAGAGCGATGGCCTCCAGAGCGGGCTTGGGCGCGCGTTTGCGGCGGGCCGGCTTGGGCGCAGCTTCGGGCTGATCGTCCTGAGCCTGCGCAGGAATCTCTGCGCCGTCGGTAGGGTCGGTGTGTTCGGGGGTGTCGTTCATTCGGGGCATTCCATGGGTGAAGCCGCCCCGGCAAGATCGGGATTTGAGGGCAGCGAATCAGGTTCGGTCGGACGTGCCGGCTCATCAGCCGGCATGTCGTCGATCAGCAAGGCCTGCTGGGGCAGGAGGTCTTCAAAGGGAGCGAGCCGCAAGGCTTGCCCGTCAATCAGGGGAAGTGCATCCAGGCTCGCCAAACCGAGGTCATCGAGAAAATGCCGGGTGGTCGCCAGCAAGGCCGGACGCCCGGGCGCCTCGCGATAGCCGATCGATTCGACCCAGCCACGGTCCTCCAGTTGCTTGATGATCTGGCTGGCCACGGCAACACCACGGATGTCCTCGATGTCGCCACGGGTCACGGGTTGTCGGTAGGCAATGATTGCGAGCGTCTCCATCACGGCACGTGAGTACTTGGGCGGTTTTTCAGGGTTGAGCCGGTCCAGAAACTCGCGCATCTCCGGGCGGCTCTGAAAGCGCCAGCCGGTGGCCACCGCGACCAGTTCGACGCCACGGTCGTTCCAGTCGACAGCCAGTTCTTCAAGCAGCAACTGCAACTCGTCAACGTCGATCTCGTCGGCGAACAGCGCACGCATCTCGAGAACCGCCATGGGCTCTCGAGCGCAGATGAGCGCGGTTTCTAGGACGCGCTTCGCATCCTGGGTCTTCATGGCTATGGTCGTTCTCGGTCGGATCTCGCCGACGGATGTTCAGGGTCTGTCGTGTAAGCCGCTTCAGTGGCGCTGGCCCGGGTTGAGGGGCTGTCCAGCGGAACTGGGGGGCTGGTGGCCTTGCTGCACCTCGCGAGCACTCTCGCGTCAGTGATCTTTGCAATGGCTGCTGAGTCGGTATCCGACCCATTCGGGCAGGTGTCATTGGATCGAAATCAGTGGGCAGAGTGTAGCGGAGGAACCGGGGCATCAGGCCGCAGGACTGACCTGCTGCCAGGCTTGTGCCAAATCGGCCGCCAGCGGTGCGTCGAACACCAGCGGCTGCGCGCTGATCGGATGCCTGAAGCCCAGTTGCGTCGCGTGCAGCGCCTGCCGCGTCAGGCCCAGGCTCTCGGCGCCGCCGTAGGTCGTATCGGCGAGCAGCGGGTGACCGATCGATGCCATGTGCACGCGAATCTGGTGGGTGCGACCCGTGCCCAGCTTGCAGCGCACGGAGCTGATCCAGCCGCCGGCAGCGTCTTGCCAAACGGCCAGCCGCTCCACGTCGGTCAGCGCCGCTCTGCCGGAGGCCACAACCGCCATGCGGATGCGCGAGCGGGGGTCGCGCCCGACCGGGGCTTCGATACGCTGCGAGGCTCGCTCGACCCGACCGTGGCACAGCGCGAGGTAGATGCGGTGCACGTCGCGCGCCGCAATCTGCCGCGTCAGTGCCGTCACAGCGGCCAGCGTCTTGCCCACCACCATCAGCCCCGAGGTGTCCTTGTCGAGTCGGTGCACGATGCCAGCGCGCGGCAAGGTGGCTGCTGCCGCGTGATGCGCCAGCAATCCGTTGAGCAGCGTGCCAGACCAGTTGCCCGGCGCCGGGTGAACCACCAGGCCGGCTGGCTTGTTGACCACCAGCAAGTGCTCGTCCTCGAACACGATGACCAGCGGCATCGCCTGCGGCTTGAACGCCTGACTCTCCTGGGTCGGCGTCAACTCGATCAGCACCGTCTGGCCAGCCTGCACCTTGCGCGAAGCCGAGGACTGCAACACGCCATCAACCCACACATGACCAAGCTCAATCAGCCCTTGCAGGTGGTTGCGCGAAAACTCGCTGGCCATCGACACCAGCACCTTGTCGAGCCGGCAGCCGTGCTGCGCTGCGGGCACATTCAACTGGCGGCGCTCTGCCTCGTCGCCCGACACCTCATCGAGCGCATCGTCGGGCGGTGTCGCCAAGCCCGTCGACGGAGGCCCGACCCTATACTTGTCGGTCATTTTTGAATGGAGTTCCGGTGCATCGCCGGCATTGTCGACCCATGAACTTCCATCACCGCTTTCCTCGCACCAACAGCTGGTCAGCCATCATCTCGGCAGCCGGCGTCGTGCTGTTCGCCACGCTGGCAGGGTGCAGTTCGCACCCGAAGGATCCGACCGCGGGCTGGACGCCAGAGAAGCTCTTCGCTGAAGCCAAGAGCGAGGCGGACGACGGCAACTACGACAAGGCTGCCAAGCTGTACGAGCAGGTGGAAGGCCGCGGCGCTGGCACATTGCTGTCGCAGCAGGCCTTGCTTGAACGCGCCTACGTGCTGTACCGCACCGGCGAGAAAGCCCAGGCGTTATCAACGGTCGAGCGCTTCGTGAAGTTGTATTCCACGAGCCCAGCCATCGACTATGGCCTGTACCTCAAGGGTCTGATCAACTTCAACGACGACCTCGGGTTCCTCGGCAACCTGTCCAAGCAGGACATGTCCGAGCGCGATCAGCAGGCGTCGCGTGAGGCTTTTCTGTCGTTCAAGCAACTCGTCGAGCAACATCCCGATTCGCGCTACACGCCCGATGCCCGCCAGCGCATGGACTACATCGCGAATGCGTTGGCCTCCTACGAAGTGCATGTGGCCCGCTACTACTACCGGCGTGGCGCCTACGTCGCAGCCGCCAACCGGGCTCAGCAAACGGTTCAGGACTTCCAGAACTCGCCCTCCACGGAAGAGGCTCTGTCGATCCTGGTCCGCAGCTACGACCGGATGGGCCTGGACCAGTTGCGCGATGACGCCGAACGCGTGATGCGCACCAACTACCCCAAGAGCGCGCTGCTCAGCGGCGAGGGCGTGAGGTCCGTGAAGAGGTCCTGGTGGCAGATGTGGTGATGGGCGGGCCCTTCACCATCGCCTGAAGCCCGTCTTCAGTGCGATTGAGCCAGTGCTCGCAGCCAATCGAAAGCGGCCGCCTCGCCGTCGACGCGCGTCATGGGCGGCAACGCACCACGCAGCCGGCGGCCATAGCTCATCGTCGCCATGCGCGAATCGCACACCACGAGCAGGCCGCGATCGGTCTCGCTGCGTATCAGCCGTCCGGCACCTTGTTTCAATGACACCGCGGCCTCGGCCAGGAAGTAGTCGCTGAAAGCGTTCCTCCCGTCGGCTTCGATGCGTTTCACGCGCGCCTCGACGAGCGGATCGTTGGGGGGCGGAAATGGCAACTTGTCGATCAACACGCACTGAAGCGCATCGCCGGGCACGTCGATGCCTTCCCAGAAAGTCTGCGAGCCCACCAGCACCGAGCGCGGCTGCGAAACAAACAGCTGCAGCAACTGCCGCTTGGGCAACTGGCCCTGCACCAGCACGGCGATGTCATCGCCACCGGCCTCAAAGGTGGCACGCAGTTGCTCGCCGATGGTCTGCAGCGCGCGCAAGGTCGTGGTGAGCACGAAGGTTCGCCCGCCGAGGGCACGCGCGCAGCCGGCCGCCAATTGCGCCACGGCATCGGTATGACCCGGCTCGCTGGGCTTGGGAAACGAAGCCGGCACGTACAAGCGCGCGTGCTCCGCATAGTCGAACGGGCTGCCCACCCGCAGGGTGCGCACGCCGCTCAGACCGGAGGGCTCGGTGAACCAGGACAACCGATCGTCCTCGCCGAGCGTGGCCGAGGTGAAGATCCACGCTTTCGGGGCCACCGCCATCTGCGCGGTCAGTGCCTCACGGATGTCGAGCGGCGACTCGACCAGACGGCACTGGTTGGTGGTCACCTCGACCCAGCGGACATGCCCGGGCTGCGCAACACCACTGAACCGCTCGGTCATCTCGTGCAGATGCGCCATGCGCTCCGTGAGTTTCTGGAAATCGGGGGCCAGTTCGCCCACGGTATCGAGCGCGGCGTGAGCGGCCTGACAGGCGGCGCCCGCATCGGCAAGGGCAGTCTCGAACGCCGGATCAAGCGCCCGCTCGTCCCAGCGAAGCTTGATCGACCCGCGGCTCGCTCGCGAGGCCGACTCGCCGGCGCACGCCATGCGCAGCTCGCGGGCAGCGCGGTCACAGGCGGCGGCGAGGTCTTGCCATGGCGCGAGGCCCCGGGCGTGCTGCAGACCCGCGCCGAGCAGGTCGCGCGCGGCATCAATGAGTTGACCGCTGGTCAGCGTGATGCCCAGAAAGGCGACCCCGGCCTCGGCCAGTTGATGCGCCTCGTCAAACACCGCCACCTCCACGCTGGGCAACAACTCGGCAACGCCCGATTCGCGCAGGCTCATGTCGGCGAAGAACAGGTGGTGATTGACGACCACCACGTCGGCGGCCATCGCATCGCGCCGCGCCTTCATGAGGTGGCAGTCGCGATAGTCGGGGCATTCGCTGCCGAGACAGTTTTCGCGCGTCGAGGTGACCAGGGGGATGACGCTGCTGCGTTCATCGAGGCCGTCGATTTCGGCCAGATCGCCCGACCCGGTGGACTGCGCCCAGGTCTCGATGCGACTCAACACGCGTGCTGCCCATCGATCACCAGGATCCGTGACGTGACGGGCGAGGCCCATGCGATGGGTACACAGGTAGCTGGCCCGGCCCTTGAGCAGCGCCACGCTCGTCGACAGGTGCAGCGCGCTGCGAAGACGAGGCAAGTCCCGCAGGAACAGCTGGTCCTGCAAACTCTTGGTGGCGGTGCTGATCAGCGCGCGCGCGCCCGACAGCAGCGTGGGCACCAGATAGGCAAAGGTCTTGCCCACTCCGGTGCCGGCCTCGGCCACCAGAGCACGGCGCTCGTCAATCGCAGCCGCCACTTCCAGCGCCATGCGGATCTGCACCTCCCGCTCGGTGTAATGAGGGTCAGCCTGAGAAAGACTGCCCGCGCCCGCAAAGGCGCTTTTCACGGCATCTTGCAACGGCGTCGATTCGGTGTTTTCTGGAGGCAATGTGGGCCGCGCCATCAGCGCTTGAAGGGTGGGCAAGTCTATAGTCTCGACCCATGACAACCACCCCTCCCGTTCAAGGTCACAGGCTCTCGGCGGCCACCGGTATTCACCGTGGTGATCGCGCTTACCAGCAGGATCAGATCGCGCTCATTGCCCACAAGGATGTGGCGGGCTGCGTGCTGGGGATCCTGGCCGACGGCATGGGGGGCAAGAGTGGCGGGCGCAAGGCATCTGATCAGGTGATCCTGACCGCAAGGCAACTTTTTGAGCGGTTTTCGCCCAGTCGTGGCGACCCGATCGAAGCCCTTAAGCAGTTGGTGCTCGAAGCCCACCTGATGATCAAGCTGACGGCCATCACCTCCGAAGAAGAACCTCACAGCACGCTGGCCGCGTTTTTGATCAGCCCTTCGCTCGACTGCCACGTCGCGCATGCCGGCGACTCACGCGTCTACCACTTCCGGGGTGCGCAGCTGATCAGCCGCACCATCGACCACTCCTACGTGCAACGCCTGGTCGATGAAGGTCAGTTGAACGAGGATGAAGCTCAAAGCCACCCCCAGTCGAACCTGCTGACAGGCTGCCTCGGGACGGTTCAGGATCCGCCTCTGAGCGTGTCGTTGATTGGCCGACTGGAACCTGGCGACAGCGTGATGTGCTGCAGCGACGGCCTGTGGCATTACTTCAACAGCCAGGAAATCGGCCAGATCCTTGACTCGCTGCCACCCAAGGAGTCCAGCAAGATGCTGATCGACAAGGCCCGCCAGCGTGCCAAGGGCGGCGGCGACAACCTGTCGCTGGTGCTGGTTCGCGTCGAGAAACTCGGGGGCTGAGGCCTCGCCGTCGCTGGGTCAACAGGCTCAGGGCGCCGGCACCGGCAGCGGTTTGGCTGGCGGCTTTTTCGCATCGCGTTCGGCGTTCTTCTGCAACACGCTCTGCCGCCGGGCCTCGGCCTGACGCACGCGCAGCGTTTGATAGCCCTCGCCCGTGGGCTGCGTTTTCACAGCCTTCCGGGTGAACGGCACGTCGGACTCCGCGCTCGCAGGCAAGGCCACTGGGGCGGCCGTCTCTACCGTCATCGCAGGCTCGCTGGCCGAGGCCGAAGGACCCATCGAGCGGATCTTTGGACGGATCGTTGCACGGGGAAACGCCTCTGCAGCACCAAACGATGCTGCCCCTGATGCGGCAGGCAGCGCCACAGAGCCCGCTTCGTTTTGAGCCTCGGTCTTGGCACGGATGCGCTCGGTGCGATCGGCCGCACGCTGCTTGCGCTGCTTGTCATCTAGCAAGAGCAGTTCCTTGCGCAGCGGATCGACGACCGCCCGATGTTCCTTGCGAACCTCCAGCAGGCAGTCGTTCACGGCAAAGCGCTGCCGGCACTCGGCCTGCTTGGTCGCCAGCACGGCATCGGCCTCGGCTCTGGCCTGGCTGATCCGAGCCCGATCAGCGGCATCCGACGAGGCCAACGCGATGTTCGGAGCCCACAAGGCACAGACGGCCCCCATCACGGTCAGCAACGCCACCCAACGTTCGCGCTCGTGCCACTTCATGTGATCGTCGTCTCCACATCGCGACGCGCCAGCGCCAGAAACTCGGCCGATCTCATTTCATGCAATCGAGACACGGTGCGCGGAAACTCGTGGGCCAAGGGTCCTTCAGTGTAAAGAGCCTCGGCCTCGACTTCTGCAGACAGGATCAGCTTGACGCGACGGTCGTACATCACATCGACCAGCCAGGTGAAACGCCGCGCCTCGGATGCCAGCCTCGGCGACATCTGCGGTACGCCCGACACCAGCACCGTGTGAAACCGGGCTGCCAGCTCGAGGTAGTCGTTTTGAGATCGGGGACCGCCGCACAGTTCGCGGAAGTCGAACCACACCACGCCGCCAGCTCGCCGACGCGCGTTGAGCACGCGATGCTCAATGTGCAATGCAGGACTTTCGTCCTTCGTCTCGGCCAGGCGTTCGAAGGCTGCGGCCATGGCCGCATCGGCCTGCTCGCCGAGCGGCGTTTGATACATCTCGACTTCTTCGAGCGTGCGCTGCCGGTAATCGATGCCCTGATCGACGTTGATGACCTGCAGATGATCCTTCAGCAACCTGATGGCCGGCAGGATGCGCTCTCGATGCAGTCCGTTCGGATACAGATCGTCGGGATGAAAGTTGGACGTGGTCACCACGCTCACCCGGTGCGCGAACAGCGACTCGAGCAGCCGGTACAGGATCATCGCGTCGGTGATGTCGGCCACATGAAATTCGTCGAAGCAGATCAGGCGAAACCGCCGCGACATGCGCTCGCCCAGCACCTTCAGCGGATCCACCGTGCCATGCATGTCGGCGAGTTCGCGGTGCACTTCGCGCATGAACTCGTGGAAGTGCAGCCTCGTCTTGCGCTCGAGCGGCACTGAATTGAAGAAGCAGTCCATCAGGAAGCTCTTGCCGCGCCCCACCCCGCCGTGCATGTACACGCCACGCGGAACCTCAGGGCGCACCAGCAGCCGGGTGATGGCATTGCGGCGACGCGACTTGTAGGCGACCCACTCGTTTTCACAACGCTCCAGCGCGTCGATCGCACCGAGCTGCGCGGCATCGGCCGTGTAGCCCCGCTCGGCGAGGGTGCGCAGGTACAACTCGCGAACAGACATGGGCGTCAGGAGAAAAGGAAAACGGGCGACCACAGCCGCCCGGTTTTGCAAGATGCGAGCGACCGGCTGGCGGCCGCCGCTTCGCTCAGAAGTTCAAGGTGCGCTTGTCAACTGCCAGCGCAGCTTCCTTGGTCGATTCGCTCAACGATGGATGGGCGTGGCAGATGCGGGCGATGTCTTCGGCGCTCGCCCTGAACTCCATCGCCACCACCGCTTCGGCAATCAATTCCGAGGCGAATGGCCCGACGATGTGCACCCCGAGGATCTCGTCGGTGGTGGCATCGGCCAGCATCTTCACCATGCCGGTGGTGTCACCCATCGCGCGCGCACGGCCATTGGCCATGAACGGGAAGGTGCCCGCCTTGTACTCGCGGCCTTCTGCCTTGAGCTGCTGCTCGGTCTGGCCGACCCAGGCAATCTCGGGCGAGGTGTAGATCACCCACGGCACGGTGTTGAAGTTGACGTGCGGGTGCTGCCCGGCAATACGCTCGGCCACGGCCACACCTTCTTCCTCGGCCTTGTGCGCGAGCATCGGGCCACGCACCACATCGCCCACGGCCCACACGTTGGGCAGGTTGGTGTGGCAGTGGTCGTCCACCGTGATGGCGCCGCGCTCGTCGAGCTTCAGGCCCACCGCCTCGGCGTTCAGTCCGATGGTGTTGGGCACACGGCCGATCGACACGATGAGCTTGTCGACTTCGAGCTTGACCGCATCGCCATTGGCGTTGGCGTACGTCACGGTCACCGCCGACTTGCCCGCGGTGACCTTGTCGATCTTCACGCCGAGCTCGATCTTCAGGCCCTGCTTGACGAACGCCTTGTGCGCTTCCTTGGCTATCTGCTGGTCGACCGCACCGAGGAACGTCGGCAGGCCTTCGAGCACCGTGACCTCGGAGCCCAGACGGCGCCAGACCGAACCCATCTCGAGTCCGATGACGCCCGAGCCAATCACGCCCAGACGCTTGGGCACCGAGCCGATGCGCAGCGCGCCGTCGTTCGACAGGATCTTCTGCTCATCGAACGGAGCACCTGGCAACGAACGGGCGTTCGAGCCGGTGGCCAGGATGACGTGCTTGCCCACGATGGACTCACTGGCCGTTCCGGTCACCGCGATCTCGTAGCCGCCGTCGACCGCCTTCGCGAATGAGCCGCGGCCGTGAAAGAACGTCACCTTGTTCTTCTTGAAGAGGTACAGGATGCCGTCGTTGTTCTGCTTGACCACGGTGTCCTTGCGGCCAAGCATCTTGGCCACATCGATGCTCAGGTTGTCGAGGCCGATACCGTGATCGGCAAAGGAGTGACCCGCATGCTCGAAGTGCTCGCTCGACTGCAGCAGCGCCTTCGACGGGATGCACCCGACGTTGGTGCAGGTGCCGCCCGGAGCCGGGCCGCCCTTGTCGTTTTTCCACTCGTCGATGCACGCCGTGCTGAACCCCAGCTGCGCCGCGCGGATGGCGGCCACATAGCCGCCAGGCCCGCCACCGATGACCACCACATCAAATTGCTGGCTCATGAACAGTTTCCTCAGATGTCGAACAACAGGCGCGATGGGTCTTCCAGCGCTTCTTTCATGGTGACCAGGCCCAGCACGGCTTCACGGCCGTCGATGATGCGGTGGTCGTACGACATCGCGAGGTAGTTCATCGGACGGATCACGATCTGCCCGTTCTCGACCACAGCGCGTTCCTTGGTGGCGTGCACGCCCAGGATGGCCGACTGCGGCGGGTTGATGATCGGCGTGGACAGCATCGAGCCGAAGGTGCCGCCATTGCTGATCGAGAAGGTGCCACCGGTGAGGTCGTCGAGCGACAGCTTGCCTTCACCAGCCTTCTTGCCGAACTCGGCGATCTTCTTTTCGATGTCGGCGAAGCTCATCTGGTCTGCATTGCGCAAGATGGGCACCACCAGACCGCGTGGCGAACCCACGGCGATACCGATGTCGAAGTAGCCGTGGTAGACGATGTCATTGCCGTCGACGCTGGCGTTGATCACGGGGTACTTCTTGAGCGCGGCGACTGCTGCCTTCACGAAGAAGCTCATGAAGCCCAGCTTCACGCCGTGTTCCTTCTCGAACTTTTCCTGGAAGCGCTTGCGCATTTCCATCAACGGGGCCATGTTGACTTCGTTGAATGTCGTCAGGATGGCGTTGGTCGCCTGCGATTGCAGCAACCGCTCTGCCACGCGGGCACGCAGGCGCGACATCGGCACGCGCTGCTCCGGGCGATCACCCAAATTGATGGTGGTCGGCGCGGCGACCGACGGCAGGGGTTTTGCCACCGCTGCAGCCACAGGCACTGAAACCGATGCAGTCGCTGGCGCAGACGCTGCCGCCAAGGCACCGGTGACATCGCCCTTGAGCACACGCCCGTCCTTGCCGGTACCAGCCACCGATCCGGCAGCCAGGTTGTTGTCCGCCATCAATTTAGCGGCTGCCGGCATGGCCACACCCGCAGCGGCTGGAGCGGATGCCGGCGCTGCGGCGGGCGCCGCAGGGGCACTGGCGGCAGGAGCAGGAGCGGCAGTGGCGGCCCCGGCCGACGCGCTGGCGGCCGTGTCGATGAGCGCGATCACCTCTTCGGCGACACAGCTGTCCCCGTTGTTCTTGACATATTTGGAGAGCACCCCAGCTGCTGGGGCCGGCACTTCGAGCACGACCTTGTCGGTTTCGATTTCAACGAGGATCTCGTCCACTTGGACGGCCTCGCCGGGTTTCTTCTTCCACACCAACAGGGTGGCTTCCGCGACCGATTCGGACAACTGCGGGACTTTGACTTCAACGATGGACATGGTGTTCTTTCTTGTCGTTCGAGCGAGCGCCAGACCGTCTCACGGCCTGGCGATGGCGGATCACTTGGAGAGGACGAATCCCTTGAGCTTGCCGAAGGCTTGGTCAAGCAAAGACTTCAGCTGTTCCTGGTGCAGGTGCGAATAGCCCACTGCCGGCGAGGCCGAGGCGGGCCGTCCGGCGTAGCCAAGCTTTTGCCCTTCGATCATGTTTTCGTGGATGTAGTGCTGCACGAAGAACCAGGCACCTTGGTTTTGCGGCTCGTCCTGACACCACACGATCTCGGTGACATTGGGGAACTTCTTCAGCTCGGCCGCAAAGGCGCGGTGCGGGAAGGGGTACAGCTGCTCGACCAGCACGATGGCGGTGTCGTTGTGCTTCTTGGCCTCGCGACGCTTCATCAGGTCGTAGGCGACTTTGCCGGAGCACGCCACCACACGCTTGACGTTGGCCGGATCGATATCCGCGTTGTGCGATCCAATCACCGTGCGGAATTCGCCCCGGGTGAATTCGCTCAGAGGCGATGCTGCATCCTT
>NCFZ01000189.1 GCA_002281415.1 Burkholderiales bacterium 28-67-8
GTGCATAGGTATTTGATGATGCGAAGCATAAGAACTATTTACTTTACTCGAATGGTCTCGATACCTAGGATTCATTCCAGCCGAGATCTCGGTACGCCCTCATGAACAACTTGCCCAAGGACTAGAAATGACTTTCATCACCACAGCCGATGCCGCAGACCTCTTCTGGAGCGAGATCGGTGTCGCCGAGAAGTTCAAGCCTCAGCATGAGAAGTTCCAGAAATTTCTCGAAAGCCACGACAGCGTGACTTACGAAGACGCGATCCAGCAAATCGACAGCTTGATCGGTGAACTGACTGCCAACGACAACCAGCCGCGCCGCGTTGTGAAGACCCAGCCCGGTGCGCGCTAGCGCACGTGCAAGCGGGGCAATCGTGCCGAGGCCGCCCGGCGTCGACCGTCTGCACCCCGCTTGAGCGCATCGTGGAAGACCGTGAGTTTGTCCGGATGCCCGCCAAGCTGGTACCACGGTCCGGCTTGCAGCGGGCTGTCCATGCATCTGGCGGCCGTTTCGCGCGACAGCCCCGCGATGCGCGAGACCTCGCGCCGCCGCTCGCATTGGGGTCTTGCGGCGCCCCTCAGGATTGAGTTCCTGCCAACGTTCACCCGAGCCAGCTCGTCTTGAGCAGTGGTTTGCGACATCTGGGGTTGGGCTCTGCCGGACGGGCTCGGAGCCGCCTGAAACTCCAGCCACTTTTCGGGGCTTGACTCAAAAACCGACCCGATCAGCCGCGGTCTGATGGACTGCGTTGATGCCCGAGTCGGGCAAGAACTCGCTCACAGCCTTGTGTGCCACACGCGCAGCTTCTTGTGGCAACTGCTTCACGGGTCCACTGGCGCACGCATCCAGGCGCTCGGATCTGGGAAACCGGCTCACTCCCAGCCGACCATCCACAAGCGCCCCAATCCGTCGATTCGCAAGGGGCTTGTCACGGTTCAATGTATCGCCCGGCTTTTTTCCATCACCATTCCTTCTGACCGGTGCATTTGAGAGGATCAGGCCGGTCGGCGGCCAGGTGGCCCGCTGCAACTCACTTCTAAGGCAATCATGCAATCCATCGGGTCTCCACTCATGTGGTCCTTGTTCGTGGCGTTCGTGCTCGTTGCGCTGCTGGTCGACTTCTTTGCGATGAGCAAGCAGGGCGCGCACCGCGTCAGCACCCGCGAAGCCGCCACCTGGTCGCTCGTGTGGGTCGGCGTGTCTTTCGTATTCATGGGCTGGCTGTGGTGGCACCTCGGCGGTACCGGCACGGACGAGGCTGCGCGGACGCTGGCCAATGCCAAGTCGCTGGAGTTCCTCACCGGCTACCTGATCGAGAAGGCGCTTGCGGTCGACAACATCTTCGTGTTCCTGATGGTGTTCACCTACTTCGCGGTCCCGGCCGAGTTCCAAAAGCGCGTGCTCATGATCGGCATCCTGGGCGCCCTCGTGCTTCGCGCGGTGATGATCCTGGTGGGGGCCTGGCTGATCGCGCAGTTCCACTGGATCTTGTACCTGTTCGGTGCCTTCCTGCTGTTCACCGGCATCAAGATGTGGTGGGCGGCCGGTCAGGAGCCCGACCTGGACAACAACCCCGCGCTGAAGTGGATCCGCAGCCGCTTCAAGATCGCGCCGACCTACGATGGCGAGAAGTTCTTCACCGTGGTGAACGGCGTCAAGATGGCCTCGCCGCTGCTGGTGGTGATCGTGCTGATCGGCATCGTCGACATCGTGTTCGCGGTCGATTCAATCCCGGCCATCTTCGCGATCACGACCGACCCCTTCATCGTTCTCACCTCCAACGTGTTCGCGATCCTCGGTCTGCGCGCGATGTATTTCCTGCTGGCCAACATGCACGAGCGCTTCCACCTGCTCAGCTATGGCCTGGCGATCGTGCTGGTGTTCATCGGCGCGAAGATGCTGCTGATCGACGTCTACAAGATCCCGGTGGCGTATTCGCTCGGCTTCACCGCGATCACGCTGGCGGTGACGATGATCCTGTCGCTCAAGATCCCGCCCAAGATCTGGCAGCGCCTACCCGTTTGGTTCGAAGAAGCAGGATGAGCGGGCATAGGACGTCCAAACACCACCGTCGAAGCGACGAGCACCGGCCGCGGGGACCGGCGGCTTCCCCCGACGCATCAGCCATCCCGGAGACCGAGCGATGACCGATCCGCACCAGCTGTTCCCGGCCGGCTTCTTCTCACGCGCTGACGAATCTCCGGACGATCGCTTCTACGTCCCCGACCGGTTCGTCACCCACATCGACGACCGGGCGATCGCTGCGGTCGGCACGCTGTATCGGCACCTCGGGCTCACGGGCTCGGTGCTCGACGTCATGTCGTCGTGGGTGTCGCACTTCCTCGACCGCCCCGACGAGCTCGTCGCCCTCGGCATGAACCCGCGCGAGCTCGCCGTCAACACCATGGCGCACGACACCGTCGTCCACGACCTCAACGTCGACCCCGTCCTGCCGTTCCCCGACGACCGTTTCGACGCGGTCACCTGCTGTGTCTCGATCGACTACCTCGTCCGCCCCATCGACGTGCTGCGCGACGCCGCACGTGTCACCAGGCCCGGCGGCGCCGTGGTCTGCACTTTCTCGAACCGCTGCTTCCCCGCCAAGGTCGTCCAGGGCTGGCTCCACCTCGACGACGAATCACGCGTCGGCCTCGTCGCCGAGTACTTCCGCCTCGCCGACGCGTACGACGAACCGAACGTAGCGCGGTGCACCCCACCGAACACCTTCGGCGACCCGCTCTACGCCGTGTGGGGAACGGTCAGAGCCGACTGAGTCTGGCCCGGAGGACCAGTCGCGACGCCCGCCGATCGGCGGGAAAAACGCCTTGCTAGCTAAGCGCCCCTGGCTCGTCCCAGCCGCAAGTACCAGGGCGCCGGCTTGGACTTGGCGCCCTTTTCGGTCTGGCGCGGGCGGCTCATGACGGTGCCGATCAGGTTGAAAGGCGCGAGCAGCTCGGTCATGTTTTCCAGGTCCTGGATGGACGTGGTGTGCTCTTCGACCACCACGAGCGTGGTGTCGACCTGGGGGATGAACGCCAGCGCATCGGCGGTGTCGAGCAGCGGCGGCAGGTCCACGATGATGTAGCGGTCCTGGTAGCGCTCTTTCATCTCGCGTATCAGTTGCTGCGCCAGCTTGGTCGCGAGCAGCTCGGATGAATTGACCACCGCCTGCTGGCCTGCGGGCAGCAGCACGAAGCGCGACACGCCGGGGTTGATCAGCAGCTCGGCGATCGGCGTGCCGTGCGTGAGGTGGTCGCTCAGGCCGGGCGCGCCATCGAAGCCGAACATCGACTGCAACCCTTGGCCCGACAGGTCGGCGTCCACCAGCAGCACGGCCGAGTCGTAGTCGGCCGCCATGGTCAGCGCCAGGTTCAGCGCGGTGAGCGACTTGCCCTCGATGCGCCGCGCGCTGGTCACGGCCAGCAGGTTGAAGCCGTCGGCGCGCATGCGCTGCAGCACCTGGTTGCGCAGCATCTTGAATGACTCGGTCAGCTCCGAACGGTCGGCCTTGACCACGCCGTGCGTGCGCTGCAACCGCAGCAGCGCATCGGCGCGCACCTGGGTGCTCGAATACTGGATGTTCAGCGGCTCCGTGTCGGGCCTCGCGTCTTGGATGGTGCTCATGGGGCGGCTCAGTTGGATACCCGCCGCAACACGCCGTACCAGGCGACGTCGATCGGCATGTAGAAAAGATGCAGGGCGATGACCACCAGCACGATGGCGAACAGCAGTCCCACCAGCACGATCATCGGCCGGTTCGGTCGCACCGGCTTTTCCGGATACACGGGCGGCTCGATGAGCGTGAAGCGCTCGGCCTTGCGACCGCGCTCGAGCTGCTCGGCCACCTGCGCTTGCATCTGCTTGTCGCGCAGTTCGCGGAAACGTCCGCGCGAGCTGTCGATGTCACGCGCGAGCTCGAGGTATTCGCGCTCGACCTCGGGCGACTGCCGCACGCGCGTGTCGAGCTGCTCAAGCTTGTCGCGCAGCGCCTGCCGTTCGCTGCGCATCGATTGAATCTGCGAGCTGATCGTCTCGATCTGCGACTTCAGGTTGAGGTAGATCGGGTTGTCGGGCTTGCGCGCGCGCCGGATGGCATCCACGCGGCCCTCGGGCGCATCGGCGCCGGTGCGCAGTGCCTTTTCGATGATCGTCACGGCGCGCTTCAACTGGACCATGTCGGGGTGATCGTCCGAGTACTTGCGGCGCAGCAGGTTGATCTGCTCTTGCAGTTGCAGCAGCTTTTGTTCGCGGTCGGACGCGTCTTGTTCGAGGCCGGTCTCCACCTTGAGCAGCGAGATCTCCCGGCGCAGCCGCTTCATGTCGGGGTGGTCGTCGCTGTAGGTGCCGCTCAGGCTGGTGAGCTGCAGCTGCAGCGCCTTGAGCCGCTCTTCAGGCTCGAGCGGCACGCCCCCATTGGCGCTCACGGGCGTGGCGGGCTTGGTGTCGGCCAGCTGCGACTGCAGCGCGAGCTTGCGCTCGTCGAGGAAAACGATCTCGCGCTCGAGCCGCTGGATCTCGGCGCTGGTGCGCTCGCTGCCCATCAGGTTCGACAGGTTCAGCTCGGGCAGCCGGCCCTGGTTGCGCTCCTTGAAGGCCGACAGCTTTTGCTCCTGGTCGGTGATGTGCTCGCTCACGCGGTTCAGTTCCTCGTCGATGAACATCGTGGTCTCGGCGGCCTTTTGCTGCCGGTTCTTGACGTTCTCGTTGAGGTACAGCGTGGTCAGCTCGTTGGCGATCTTCTGCGCGTTGGCGGCCACCTCGCTGTCGTACGACAGGCTGAACGCGATGGTCGACTTGACGGCCGAGCCGCTGCGCCGGTCGGTCACCTCGGCGCTGATGGGCGTGAGCTTGATGTCGCGGCGCATGCGGTCGAGGATTTCCTCGCTGGTCTCGCTTTGCCGCTTGGCGCCGTACAGGCCGTACTTGTCGACCAGCTCGAGCAGCGTGGCACGCGTCATCACCTGCTGGCTGATCACCTGAATGCGCTCGTCGGCAAAGCTCGTCACGGTCGAGCGCACGAATTCCTGCGGAATCTCCTGTTCCTTGATCAGGATGGTCGCGGTGGAGCGGTACACCGGCGGCAGCACCAGCGCCACCACCACGACCACGGCGAACAACAAGCCGAACACCAGCACGATCAGCCAGCGACGCCGGCTCAGCACGCTCAGGTAGTCGCCCAGGGTCTTGCCCGAGTCGGCCACCGGATCGGCCGGCGCGTAGAGGTCTTGGGGGTTGGCGGACATGGGGTGCGTCAGTGCGATGGGTTGGGCGCGTCAGCGTGACGCGTCGAAGGTAGGGAAGGCATAGCGCAGCGACACGCTCACGCTGTTGGACTGGGCCGAATTGCTGGGCCCCACGTTGTTGGCCTCGGTCCGCTGATAGGACAGGCCCAGCGTGAGGTCGTCGGCCAGTTGCCGGGACAGCGACATCGCGAACGACCGCTGCCGCGATTCGCCCACACTGAAGGCCCCGGCGCTGCCGGCGATGGGGGCCGAGGTTCGCGACATGTTGTAGCTGAGCGAACCACCCCAGGTTTCAGAAAAGCTGCGGCTGGCGCTCAGGTTCACCACGTCGTTGCGCTGCACCGAGCCCGAACCGCCCGGTCGCTGGCTGCGGCTGGCCGAAAACGAGATCGCCGACACCTCGTCGAGCTGATAGCTGTACGAGGCGCTGTACTGCAGCCCGGTGGCCGCACTGGTCACCGGCTCGCGCACGACGATGAAGGGCACCAGCCCCGCGCGGCACAGCACCACATCCAGCGGACACACCAGCGCCAACGCCAAGCCGTCGGTGCGGGTGCGATACGAGCCGAGAGACACCGAACTGCTCGAGCGCTCGGACCACTGATGCGACACGCCCAGGCTCCACTGGTCGGTCGACGAGCGGTTGCCCAGCGACACCGGCCGGTACTCCGAGTGCGACAGCTGCAGGTTCAGCGCGTCAATCTCGGTCAGCCGGTACGACAGCCCGCCACCGAACGCGGTGTCGGTGTAGTCGCTCGCGTTCGACACCGCCTGCCCGTAGCGGGTCTCGTTGCGCGACACCTGCGCCGACGACGTCAGCCGCTCGTTGATCGAGTGCGACCATGAGGCCGCCAGCGAGGCGGTGCGCCGCTGACCTGGCGAGAGCGCGACGTCGGCGGTTTGCACCACGTTGTTGAAGTCCTGTGAATACCCGGCGCTCACCTCGAAGTCATTCGACTCGAGCGACAGCGACTGCGACAGGTTGATCCGTCCGTCGACGCGGTCGGCGGTGCCACGGCCGCTTTGCGACACGCCGGTCGCGTTGAGGCCCAGCCGAGTGGCCATGTTCTCCACCCGGCGCGTGGCGCCCAGGGCGGTCGACAGGGACAGGCTGTTCACGGTGCCAGGCGGATGTTTGACCAGGTTCACGTTGTCGTTGGTTTCAAGGCGGGACTCGACCGAGCTTTCAAGAGACCACAGATCGGCATGGGCCGGCGATGCCGCTGCCAGCATCACCGCCATGCCCGCCACCCACCGGCGCAGCGGTGCCGTCAAGGGGCTGCGGCGCGCCGCCAGGCGGTCGGGGCGGCTCACGGCACCAGCAGCACGTCTCCGCTTTTCAGCGTGATGTTTTGCGACAGGTCGCCGCCCTTGCGAACACGCGAATACTGGAAGGGAAT
>NCFZ01000190.1 GCA_002281415.1 Burkholderiales bacterium 28-67-8
CCTTGCCGCCGCGATACAGGATCAGCGTGGGGATGCTGCGGATCTGATTGCGCGCGCTGGCTTGCGGGTTGGCTTCGGTGTCGACCTTGACGAATCGCATGAGCGGCAACTGCTCGGCGGCCTGAGCGAAGTGCGGCGCCATCATCTTGCACGGTGCGCACCAGTCGGCCCAGAAATCGACCAGCACAGGCAGGCCGGTTCCCGCGATGAACGCGCTCAGGTGAGCGTCGTCCAGTTCGACCGGATGGGTGGCCATCAACGCGCCCTTGCAGCGACCACACACCGGCGCGTTATGCAGTCGTTCATCAGGCACACGGTTGGTGGCGCCGCAGGCAGGGCAGACGATGTTCATGGGGGAGAGACTCCTTCGGAATTGTCTGCCCTGTCGAGCCTGTGGATGGCAAGGCGAGAAATGTGAGTCCAGGGCCAGGCCCTTGGCGGCGTCCACCTGCCAAGGCGGGGCCTTGCCGAGCAACAGCGCCGCCCGCCTTGGGTCTTATTGGCCGATTCGCGAACCAGCGGATGGGGTTCTCGCCGCATCCGCGTCGTCCTTCACAGCGACTTGGTTGAGTAGTACCAGTCGGTGGTCTTGTAACCCTCACCGGCCCGCTTGTCAGCAGCGTCGGCGGTCTTGGGTGGCGGCACGATCACATCGCAACCGAGCGTCCAGCCCTCGGGAGTAGCCACGGCGTTCTTGTCGCTGGTCTGCATCGCTTGCAGCAAGCGCACGAACTCGTTGATCGAGCGGCCGTTGCTCATCGGGTAGTACACCATCGCGCGCAGAACGCCATTCGGATCGATGAAGAAAGTCGCGCGTACTGCCTGCGTGTCGGCCGCACCGGGGTGCACCATGCCATAGGCGCGGGCCACATCCATCTTGATGTCTTCGATGATCGGGAACGGGATCTTGACGCCGAATTTCTCCTGGATGTTGCGCGTCCAGGCCAGGTGCGAAAAGAGGCTGTCTATCGACAGGCCGAGCAGGTCGCAGTTCATGGCCTTGAAGGTGTCGGTTGCATTGGCAAAGCCGATGAACTCGGTCGTGCACACGGGTGTGAAGTCGGCCGGGTGCGAGAACAGGATCAACCACTTGCCCTTGTAGTCGGCAAGGGTTCGGTCGCCGTGCGTGGTCTTGACCTTGAAATCAGGGGCGGGTTCGTTCAAGCGCGGGAAGCTGGACATGGTTTCGGACATTTCGGTTCCTTGGGAGTGATGAAGGGAGATCGAGGAGGCGAGCATTCGAACTCGCCGGTGTCAAGTGCGGGCTGCATTGGCGGGTGGCAACATGAAAGGTCCGCGACCGCGCTTACGGGGCGCGCTTCAAGGTCATGGCGCCGCGGATCTGACCCAGGCTGTAGCCAACGGCCCGGTCTTCGGGATACAGCGCCTTCAGCCGCTCTGCGACGCCTGGCGCGAGTTGATCCGCGGAGCCGTGACAGCTCAGACACATGCCCTGGGTGGGCAAGGCGCGCATGTAGCGCTGCAGTGCCTTGCCATCAACGGTTTGAACGGTGGTCCGCTCCAGGCTCGCCGCTGGTTCACCCGCTGCCGCCCTGCGGTCGAAGTCCTCCAGCGTCTCGCGCTCCCAGGCGTCGGGCACGGCCTTTGGGTTGCGGTTGCGCAGGCTGACGCGGCGGATCTGCCAACCTGACTGCTCGGATGCCACCTTGGCCATCTTGGGGGCGACGTCCTGGCACACGGTGACGGCATCCGCGGCGCCGGACTTGGCGATCGCATCGGTCAACACCTGCAGCAGCTTGGGTGACACGCCCGTGGCCACCGCGCGAGCGTCCTCCGTCCAAGGCTCATCGGCTGCCACCGCACTTTGTATGGTCAGCAGCGTCGCCAGCGCCAGGCTGAGGCGGCTCAACGTCTTGAAGTTCTTCATGGGGCCCGTCCCGAATCAGGGGTGAAAGTGCCGCGGCCAAGAGGGCGTTTGGCAGGCGCCGATGTCGCGCCACACTCCGCTAACACAAGAACCGTGCCCGCTGCGCTGCAACGGCGACATGGCGCACTCGGCTCGTCAGGAAGTTGTTGCCGTGCCTGCGCCAGCGGACCCTCGGACGCCAATCGGCCCACGAGCACGGCACAGCAGCAGCACTGCCACGACGACCGCCAGCTCGTGAGATTTGGCAGTTTGGCAGTCGTTTGAAGCCGCGGTGGCAGTGGGCCGTCGGACATGCAGGTGGCGGTGGGTTGGCCCTTCGGTCCAGGACCGATCGCGGGCGCGCCGCAGTTGGAACGACTCTGCTGCCAGGGGCTTCGGGCATTGGCAGAGGACTTGCAATGAACAGGGTGTGGACTTCGGTACGCCCGGCCTAGCCTTGCACGCCGACGAACCCGTGCCCCTGGGTTCGGGTCTCAGTCCGTCACCCGTGCAACTGCTGGCTGCGGCGGTGGGCAACTGCCTCAGTGCGTCGCTGCTGTTTGCGCTGCTCAAATTCAAGCGAGTACCACCTCTGGCCTGCACCGTGCAGGCCGGCGTCGACCGCAATGCAGAAGGCCGACTGTGCGTGCTGGGGCTAACTGCCAAGCTGGGTGCGCCCGCCGATGCGCGCGCGGGCCTCGACGAGGCGTCACATTCAGCCCCGACCCCTCCAGCAGTTGTGCGGCCACGACGTCTGACAAGTCTGCGCCGACAACGGCGATCGACGCAGGTGCAGATCCGTCGGACCGATGCGCCTGGTGCCGTGAAAAGTCGCGTTCCGGCGCGGGTCGCACGCAAGCCGCCGCAACCTGGCAGGCCCTCATGCAACGCACTGCACACAGCACAGAAAAGCTGCCAGGCCCATGGCAGTCGTTTGGCAGTTTTCTGGCCAATGTGGCAGCCTGCGGCGCTCCCAACAGGCCGAAACGGCAACGTTGTCACTCTAAGTCGTTGATCTCACTGGTCCGCGGCACCAAGTGCCCCACTGGCACGGAAGTTGTATTGATACGCCTCATAACTCGTCGGTTGGCAGCGGCCCGATCGACGGCGACGAACCCGCGCGAGGGCGCTTTCAACCTCGCACATCAATACTTCCCTGGAGTCGGCCGGATGGATTTCACCGTGAGCGTTTTGCTCGGCACGTTCTTGCTGTCCATCGGGGCGCTGTTCGTTTTCATCTGGTCGATGTCGAAGGGCCTCTTCGGCGACGGAACCGCTGCGGCCACCGAGATTTTTGCGCCCAATGAACTCGGGACGATCGAGGACCCTGCGGCAACGGTGCTGCAGAAAGGCAACTTGCAGCAGGCCATGGGCAAGGGCGCGGAGCACAGGATGACTGCGGCCGATGCTGCGGCCCGTGCAAGCGCAGACCAATCGACCTCTCTCGTCGTCGGTGTGTGCCTCACGCTCGCCGTGGTCTGGCTGGTTCTCGCCTCACTCGCTGGGCTGATCTCGTCGATCAAGCTGCATTTGCCCGACTGGTGGGTGCAGTATGACTGGATGACGTTTGGTCGCATCCGACCGATCCACTTGAACCTCGTGGCCTACGGCTGGTGCTCGCTTGCGGGCATCGGCGTGGCGATCTGGTTGATCCCACGCCTGCTGAAGACGGAGCTGGTCGGCGCCAAGTACGCGCTGGTCGGCGGCGCGCTGTGGAGCATCGGCGTGTTTGCGGGCACTGTGGCGATTGCCACGGGCCACTCCGATGGACTCGAGTGGCTGGAGTACCCATGGCAGATAGACATCCTGCTGGTGATCGGCGGCGCGCTGGTCGGCTTCCCGCTGTGGCTAACGCTGCTGCGGCGGCGCGTCAAGCACCTGTATGTCTCGGTCTGGTACATCGCGGCCAAGCCGATCCATTCGTACAACCTGTCGCTGCTGGGTTTCTGGTCGCTGGCGTTCTTCTACAGTCAGGTCGGCGGACACCATCTGATCGGCGGGCCGGTGCCGTCTTGGCTGGTCACGATCTCGATCGTGCAGAGCATGATGATGGTGATCCCGGTCTTTGCCGTAGCTGTGAACCAGCATATGACGGTGCTGGGCAACTTCCGCGCATTGATGTACTCGCCCACGCTGCGATTCATCGTGCTCGGCGCCATGATGTACACGGCCGCATCAGTGCAGGGCTCGCTGGAAGCCCTGCGCGCGGTGAACACGGTGACCCACTTCACCCACTACACCGTGGCCCACGCGCACCTCGGGCTTTACGGCTTCTTCTCGATGGTGATGTTTGGCTCGATTTACTTCATCATGCCGCGCGTGATGAACTGGGAGTGGCCGTACCCGCGGCTGATTTCCTTGCACTTCTGGCTGGTGCTGATCGGCTTCGCGATCTATTTCATCTGGCTATCGATTGGCGGTTGGCTGCAAGGTTTGGCCATGCTGGATGACAAGACGCCCTTCATGCAGTCGGTGGCGCTCACCCTGCCGTACCTGCAGGCACGTTCGATCGGCGGTGGCCTGATGACGCTCGGCCACTTGGTGTTCGCGGGGCACTTCTTCGCCATGGGCTGGAAATTCGGCCCGCAGCGACTAGGCGCCGCCTTGCTGGGCAGATCGCTGTTCCCGCGCCTGCTTGGCAAGGGGGCCGCAGCATGAGCGCAGGCAAGAGTTTCTGGGAAATGGACGAGCTTCGACTCATCAGCGGCGCCATGGTCATCCTGAGCGGTGCAACGGCCCTGCTGGTCGTGATGCCCTACTTGCTGCTGGAGCGGGTCCAGCCTCCTGCAGGATTGAAACCCTACACGACCGAGCAGTTGGCGGGCCGCCAGTCCTATATCGCCAATGGCTGCGTCTATTGCCACTCACAGCAACCACGCGACATCAAGCAGGCACCGGACGCCACGCGCGGCTGGGGTCGGGCGTCGGTGGCGGGCGACTACGCCTACGACACGCCACACCTGCTGGGCACCATGCGCACCGGCCCCGACCTGTTGAACATCGGCGCGCGCCAGCCCAGCAAGGACTGGCAACTCGGCCACTTGTACCAGCCGCGGGCCTACACGCCGGGGTCGATCATGCCGCCCTACCCCTACCTGTTCGAGGTTCGCCAGGGTGCGGCACAAGCCGGCGAGGCCGTCGTCAACCTGCCTCCAAGTTTTGCCAAGCCGGGAGAAGTGGTGATAGCCAAGCCAGAGGCGCTGGCATTGGTGGCCTATCTGCTGTCCCTGGACCGCACCTACCCCGCGCTGGCTCCGCTGCCCGCGCCGACAACCGGCGCGTCTGCCGTAGGGAAGGACAGGCCATGACCCACCCCGAGCAAACTCCGCAACAGAAACGCGAACATGCCGACCCCGACGAAGGCTCACGTCCGCTGCCCTGGTTCCTGACCATGTTCCTGGGCGCTATGGCGATGTGGGGTGCCTTCTACATCTATGCGACGCCTTCCGGCGAAGAATCGTCTTACGGCGACCAGCGCACCGTGGCCGCCTTGCGCCCGCCGGTGAAGGTAGCGGGTGCGGCTGCAGCGGGCGACGGCAAGCAGGTCTACGGCAGCAAGTGCGCCGCCTGCCACCAGGCCACGGGCTTGGGTGTGTCTGGTGTGTTCCCGCCGCTGGCCGGGTCTGAATGGGTGGTCGGTGACGAGAAGATCCTCACGCACATCCTCCTGCACGGTGTGGCCGGCGAGATGGCGGTCAAGGGCGCCGTCTATAAGGGCGTGATGCCGGCCTGGAAAACTATGAGCGACGATGAGCTCGCAGCTGTCATGAGCTACATCCGGAGCGACTGGGGCAACCAGGCCGCGCCGATCAAGCCCGACACCGTCAAGGCGCAACGCGAGGCGACCAAGGCACGAAACGAGCCCTACAAGGGTGGACAAGAACTCCAGTCCGGTTCCTGAGCCGTTGTTGGCTGCGACGGCTGGCCAAGGACTGCTGAAGACCTTCGCCGCGAGCCTGTTCGCGCTGGTAGCCGGTCTGGCGACCGTCGGCCATGCAACTGACGGCGGCCGCTCGTTCGCGACCGAGACTCTGCGGCGCGACGAGGTGGCGCGCGAGCCGCGTGCGATACCGGACCTCGCCGTGCGCGGAGCTTCGGGCCAGGTCACCGCCTTGCAGCAGATGCTGGCAGCAGACGGCCGCGTCCAGATCGTCGACTTCATCTACACGCGCTGCCAAACGGTGTGCACGTCGCTCGGATCGATTTACCAACAATTGCAGCAGCAACTGCTTGAACAAGGGCTGGAGGAGCAAATCGGCCTGCTGTCGATCAGCTTCGACACCACCAGCGATGACACAGCCGCCTTGCAGGCCTACACCGCGCGCATGCGCATGGCGCCGCGGGCCTGGCGTGTGGTCGCGTTGGCTGTGCCTGTCGATCGGCAGCGATTGCTCGACGCGTTCGGGATCATGGTCGTGCCGGCCCCGTTGGGAGAGTTCGAACACAACGCCGCGCTGCACGTGGTTACCGCAGACGGCCGCCTCGTCCGCATCATCGACATCCAGTCACCGGCGGAGGCCATCGCGGTGGCACGCGGGCTTGCGCGGGCGACGGGGCAATGACCCTTCCAGCGTTGACGGCTCGGAACTGGCCACTCGCAGTGGCTGTCTGCACGTTTTCCGTGGCGCTGTCCGCACCGCCCCTGCGCAGCCTTATCGAGCAGAGCATGCTCTGGCACATGGTCATCCAGATGCCGATGCTGGTCCTGGGCGGCTGGCTGGTGATGGGCGCTATCCGGAACACTGCTGTGCCTGCCGTGATGGCGGCGTGGAATCGCTACGGTCTGACCGGCTTCATCGCTGCACAGGCCATCACGGCTTACTGGATGCTGCCGCTGGCGATCGACCGGGCCGTGGTGCTGCCGGTCGCCGACGGTGCCAAGCTGGTGACGCTGCTGGCCTGCGGTGCCTTGCTGCGGCATTCTGTCGACCGTGCACCGGCGGTTCTGCAACTCTTCTTCATCGGCTACGCGATACCAATGATGATCTGGCTGGGCCTCTACTTCGCCAGCGTCGACTTGCGCCTGTGCAACGCCTATTCGCTGGAGAGCCAGGTCCGGGCTGGCCATGGCCTAGCGGCCTTGGCCGTTGCGCTGGGCGCGCTGTGGCTGGCGAAGCTGCTCCGGCGCGGAATCGGTACCGCGCACACGAGTCCCGCATGGGGAGGCATCCAGTCACCCGCGCAGGAAGACACCCGATCGATCAGCGGAGCACCCGATAGCCTTTCAGGCCGCCGGCAATGAATCGCGCATGCGGTAGCCCATCACACGCAGTGTGTCGGCGGACAGTGCGCCGCGGTTGTATGCGTTGCGGTGGCACAGGATGGTTGTGGCCTGGTGGCGAATCGGATCAGGGTGCGAGGCGATCTTGAACAAGAATTCTGTAGTGGGCTGATCGCGCGCAGGATTGGTTCTGCGCGGCGCATTGTGCAGTCAGCATTTGGAAGGATTCGTCAGGCCAGGCCCAGGCTCTTCAGGCGCCGGTACAGGGTGCGTTCACTCAACCCAGCTCGCCGTGCCAGTTCCTTGCGGGTGCAGTTCGCGGATGTCGCGAGTTGTGTCAACTGAGCATCATCAATATCACCATGGCGAGTGGCGGCGGTTTCGGGTGGCGCCGCGGGAACAGCCGCAGCCTGGGGACGCATGGCGAGATTCAGCGATCCAGGGCTCAGTGATTCCGGCAAGTGCTCGGCTCGGACAATGCCGTCGTCCGCGAACAAGCGGGCACGCTCGAGCACGTTGCGAAGCTCACGGATGTTGCCGGGCCAGTCGTGCGCCTGCAGACGAGCCATCGCACGCGCTTCGACCGACACGCGGTGCTTGCCAGAGCTGCCGCGCTGCAGGAACGAGTCGACCAGCATCGGAATGTCGGCCACGCGCTGACGCAGCGGCGGAAGGTGGATCGGGAACGCACTGATTCGGTAGTACAGGTCTTGCCGGAAACGGCCATCGGCCACCATCTCCTGCAGCGGCTTGTGCGTGGCGGCAACGAGTCGGAAATCGGCCTTCTGGGTCTCGACACTGCCAACTCGGCGGAAGGTTCCTGATTCGAGGAGGCGGAGCAGTTTGACCTGCATGCTCAAGGGCACATCGCCCATCTCGTCGAGGAACAGTGTGCCGCCTTCGGCGGTCTCGATCAGGCCTTTCTTGCGTCCTTGGGCGCCGGTGAAAGCGCCCTTCTCATAGCCGAAGACTTCGCTCTCGAACAGCGAGTCGGTCAAACCAGAGCAATCCACGACAACGAACGGCCCATTCGCGCGGGCGCTGGCC
>NCFZ01000191.1 GCA_002281415.1 Burkholderiales bacterium 28-67-8
TTCTTCGCTGCGATCATGGCGAGCGCGTCAGACTGGTCACCATATTTATCAAAATAGGATTGCGCGATTTTCCCAAACAGCCCGGCAAAGCCGCCCTGGATATCACTTTCTTCTCGCAGGTAGGACGCACGTAGCAAGTTTGAACCGACCTCAGCCCCCGAAACCAAACTCATCTGCTCGACACCTACCGCCAGAACGATGCGTGCTCGACCGGCCTCGATCGACTTGATCCCTTGGTGTATGGCCGCGGAACCTGTAGCGCATGCATTTTCGACGCGTGTGGCCGGCTTGAACCGCAAGCCTTCGTCCGCCTGAAGCACCAATGCTGCAGTGAAGTCCTGCTTTGAGAAGCCTGCGTTGAAATGTCCTAGGAAAATCTCGTCGACATCCGAAGCCGATATTCCTGCGTAGGCAAGTGCCTCATTGACCGCCTTGACGATCAGGCTCTCGACACTTTCATTATCGAATTTACCAAACGGAGTTTGTGCCCACCCAACGATTGCCACGCTCATCATTTTTCTCCAGTACTTTTCACAATTGTTGATCAGGTGTTTTACAACAGCTTTCTCAACTCGCTCTTGAGAACCTTCCCATAACTGCTGGTAGGTAGCTCATCGAGGAATTTGTATTCCTTGGGTCGCTTGAATCGTGCGATGTGTTCGAGGCAATGAGCATCCAGTTCCGCGGTGCTGACCTTGGCCCCATCTGCCCGGACCACAAAGGCGATGAGCACCTCTCCCCACTCGGTATCCGGCCGCCCCACCACGCTCGTCTTTGCCACTGCGGGGTGTAACAGCAAAACCTCTTCAACTTCGCGCGGGTAGATGTTGCTACCTCCGCTGATCACGACGTCCTTGGAACGGTCTCGCAGCGTCAGGCAGCCGCGCTCATCGAATGAACCCATGTCGCCCGTATGGAGCCAGCCGTCCCGCAGGGTCTCGGCGGTCGCGGCGGGGTTGCGCCAATACCCCGCCATCACCACATCGCCGCGACACAGGATTTCGCCGATCGATCCCGCCGGCAAGTCCTTGCCGTCCGAGTCGGTCACCCGGACCTCGATGCCGCTTCGTGGCCAACCGACCGAGCCCAGGATGGCATCGTCATCGGTGAGGTGTGCGGCCTGGTTCATTCCGGTGATGGTCACGGGGGCCTCGCCCTGGCCGTAAATCTGAGAGAAAACCGGACCCAGGACGGTCATCGACTTTCTCAGTTCCTCGACGTACATCGGGCCACCGCCGTAGACGATGTTGCGCAGGTGCTTCGGCCGGTTTCGCTTGCCTTCTTCCACCGCGATGCGCAATCGTTGAATCATCGTCGGGGCCAGGAACGCGCCACAGGCCGGATGCTGGTCGCACAGATCGAGAAATTCAACCGGCTCGAAGGCACCGGACACCGGAACGACCTGCCGCGCACCGCGAGCAATCGACGGCAGCATGTACATGCCCGAACCGTGTGACATGGGCGCCACATGCAATTGGCTGCACCACTCATCAAGCGGCTCGATGTCGGCCAAGTGGGCGATCGTCGCGGCCATCAGGTTGCGATGGGACAACATGGCGCCCTTCGACCGGCCGGTGGTTCCGCTCGTGAAGAACAGCCAAGCCAAGGTCTCCGGGTCGGCGGACGGAACAGCAAGCGGCTCAGCAGACATCATTTGCGCGTAGGCGGGGCCGCCGATCACCACCACCCGGTCACCGTAGGTGGCAACCGTTCGCGTCAAGCCTGCGAGCAGCTTCGGTGAGACAAATACAAGCGAGACCTCAGCGTCCTCCAGGATCTGCGAGACCTCCTTGTCGTGCAGCTTGTAGTTGACCGGCACGATGACCGCCTCGGCGGCCCAGGCCGAGAACATCAGTTCGACGTATTCGGGGCAGTTTTCACTGACGACCGCCACGCGATCACCGGGACGACAGCTGGTGCGTATTCCTGCGCCGATCGACAGCGCTCGCGTTCTCAACTCTCGCCATGTGAGAACGCGCTCTAGCCCTTGGAAAACCGCCCCGTGATCGGGGAACCGTGTGGCCGTGTGGTCCAGCAGCGAGAAGAGACTCATTCAAGAACACCCTCATTTGTGGGCGACCTCTCGAGCCAACACTTTTCGCCGAGAAGCCCCGTTGGAAATGGCTCGCACGCCGTTGACCGTGGAGCCATCGAAAACCCCGTCAGCGGTGCCGCAAGCGACAAAAGGATTGTGCTTCGTTTTCCACAGCGGCCCCTCGCGGGGGATGGCTGCGTTGCATTGAGCGCTCACGAAGCAATCTACTGATTTCGGTCAAGTGGGCACGAGTCTGCGTCTTGTAACGACGCGTCGAAAGCGCTCGATTACGGGACTGGGGTCTGGATGAGCCCCTTCCGGTTCTCACGACGGGAGGGGCAGGTGGCTGGAGCCACCGGTTCGGAGCTCCGGAGGTTATCGGTCCGGGGTTCCTGGCGCGCAGGGACTGCGTCGCTGGGTTTGCCTGGGAGCAGGCAGCCCGACCTTAGGCCCGAGCCGCCCGGATCACAAGCCTTCTTTCAGAATTGACTCGCTGACCTGGCGCTCTCGGGGTGGGAACTCATGATCTGGTCAAAGACGGCAGCAACCCGGGCTTCGACGGCGGCGTCCATGGTGATGGGTTGCCCCCATTCACGCGAGGTTTCTCCCGGCCATTTGTTGGTGGCGTCCAGTCCCATCTTGCCGCCCAGGCCGCTGACGGGCGAAGCGAAGTCGAGGTAATCGATCGGCGTGTTTTCCACCAGCGTGACATCGCGCACCGGGTCCATGCGCGTGGTGAGGGCCCACATCACCTCCGTCCAGCGCCGGATGTCCACGTCGTCGTCGGTGACCACGATGAACTTGGTGTACATGAATTGGCGAAGGAAGCTCCACAGCCCGAACATCAGGCGCTTGGCGTGCCCAGGGTAGGCCTTCTTGATGCTGATGATCGCCATGCGATAGCTGCAGCCCTCGGGCGGCAGGTAGAAATCAACAATCTCCGGAAACTGCTTTTGCAGGATCGGCACGAACACTTCGTTCAGTGCCACGCCCAGGATGGCAGGCTCGTCGGGTGGCTTGCCCGTGTAGGTCGAGTGGTAGACCGGGTCTCGCCGGTGGGTCAGTCGGCTGACCTCGAACACCGGAAACCAGTCCTGCTCGTTGTAATAGCCGGTGTGATCACCAAACGGGCCTTCCAGCGCGTACAGATAACCGTTGACCTCCTTGAGAGGCACGCCGTGCTCGCTGTGCCCGGTGTAACCAGGTGCTGCGGTGGGAATGTGCCCTTCCAGCACCACCTCGGCGCTGGCCGGCACCTGAAGCATCACGCCGGCGTCACCGACGCTTGAGTCGGTCACCTCGGTGCGGCTGCCGCGCAGGAGGCCGGCGAACTGGTACTCGGACAGCGTGTCGGGCACCGGCGTCACCGCGCCCAGGATGGTGGCCGGGTCGGCGCCCAGCGCCACCACCAGGGGAAAGGGCTTGCCGGGGTTGGCCAGCGCGAAGTCCCGGAAATCAAGCGCGCCGCCCCGATGGGCGAGCCAGCGCATGATGACCTGATGACGCGAGATCACCTGCTGGCGGTAAATGCCCAGGTTTTGCCGGCGACGCGGATTCGCACCGCCCTGCGGCCCCCGGGTAACGACCAGCCCCCAGGTGATCAGCGGGCCGGCATCACCCGGCCAGCAGGTCTGCACGGGCAGCAGGCCCAGGAGGTCGACGTCAGCGCCCTCGATCAACACCTGCTGACACGCTGCATGACGCACCGTGGCCGGCTTCATATCCCACAGCGACTTGATCATGTGGAGCAGGCGACCGGTGTCCTTCAAACCCTTGGGCGGCTCGGGCTCCTTGAGGCTGGCGAGCACGCGGCCCACATCGCGCAGTTCACTCACCTCGCTCGCGCCCATGCCCATGGCTACCCGCCTGGGCGTGCCGAACAGATTGGTCAACGCCGGCATCGTGTGGCGGCCCTGCGCATCCACGGGCCGCTCGAACCAAAGCGCCGGCCCCTCGCTGCGCAACACGCGGTCGCTGAGCGCAGTCATTTCGAGTCGCGTCGAGACAGGTTCCACTACCCGCCGGAGTTCGCCTTTGGCCTCCAACCCGGCACAGAACTCCCGGAGGTCGCGGTACTTCATAGATGAATTAGTAGTTAAAAGTGGCCGAATAAAGGTTGACCGGTTATGTTTCCGCTTCCTAGAATTCCGCTCGGAAGTTGCGCTTAGGTGTAAACCCTTGATTTGTCTCGGCGCATGAAACCCATTCCAGCGGATCTCGGGAACCGATTTGTTCCCGCCGCCCCGAGCGCCCTTCCCCCAGCGCGAACCATTATGTTCGTCGCCATGCTCGTCAAAGTTCCGCGGTCGACAGCCCCCGCAGGAGCCCTGGAGGTACCAGCGTCATGCCCATGATTCGGCAGTTTGTTTTGAAGTCACGGCAGTTTTGCGATTCGTGCGCACAGTCGTCTGGCGTTTTCTTGCGCGATGTGGGTAGCGGCATGCTCGAGGTCAGCCACAACAGGTGCTGATCTTTGTTGCCGGACGCCCGGAACTGCGTCAATCGTTGGAAGGCAACGCGCTGTCGTGGCTGCAGGCCCGACAGGAAGCCCGAGCCGATCCGCTCGACACGCTGGCCAACGATCTGAGCGAGCCTGACGCCATTGCCCGTGCAACCGCCACCGACCCCAAGGACCTGACGCACAAGCAGGCGGCGGTCGCGCTGTGGCTGTCAAGGCGGTACCGGGTGGCGCCTGAGCCCGTCAGCCGGCTGGTCGTCGAAGCCTGGCAGGTCGGCGCCAAGGCGGGGCTGGACCCGACCCTGATCCTGGCGATCATGGCGGTTGAATCCAGTTTCAACCCGTTCGCGCAGAGCGCGGTCGGCGCTCAGGGCCTGATGCAGGTGATGACCCACGTGCATGACAACAAATATGAACAGTTCGGCGGAACGATGGCCGCCTTCGATCCGGTGTCCAACCTGCGGGTGGGCGTGCAAGTGCTCAAGGAATGCATCTCCCGGGCCGGCGGCATCGAAGCCGGCTTGCGCCTCTACGTGGGCGCAGGCAACCTCAGCGGAGACGATGGCTATGCCCTGAAGGTGCTGTCTGAACAGTCGCATCTTCTGGCCGTCGCCGCCGGCAAACTGGTGGCCTTCAACGCGCCCAATGGCCTTTCGACCCCGACGCCATCGTCGACCAACCCGGGCGGTCCGTCGGCGCTTCCTGAGCCCGCCGCAGATGCCGAACCGGCGCCGGCATCAGAAAAGGTGGCCTCCCTGCATTGACTCAGGGCGGTATCGCTGGCCTGACGACGGCGGTCGTGTTCGGGTCGGCACGTTAGACTTCGCGAGCCGCGCGACAGGCGTGAGGATCCGACCCGCTGAGGGCGATCCGAGGTGGGTTTCCACCGATCAGCGCGGCCGCTCCCTTGTCCGTTTTGACCTGCGTTGCGTACCGAGCCGCCCGCCTGGGCAATCCGCTGGCCTGGCGCTTTCGCCGCC
>NCFZ01000012.1 GCA_002281415.1 Burkholderiales bacterium 28-67-8
GCTTTTTGAGCGATACCGTCGGCCAGCTTCGCACAGAAGTCAGCCATCGGCATGATCGCGAGATCTTGGTTGCCCCGGGCGCGCACTGCAACGGAACCGCTTGCCTTTTCCTTGTCGCCAACGACGAGGATGTACGGAACCTTTTGCATCGAGTGCTCGCGAATTTTATAGCTTATTTTCTCGTTTCGCATATCGGTGGTGACTCTAACTCCTTGTTTTTGAAGCGATTTCGACACTTCCAAGGCGTAGTCAGCCTGCAAATCGGTGATGGCGGTCACCACCACCTGCACCGGCGCGAGCCACAGCGGCAGCGCGCCGGCGTGTTCTTCGATCAGGATTCCGATGAAACGCTCGAAGCTGCCGACGATCGCGCGGTGCAGCATGACCGGGGTCGCGCGGTCGCCTTGTGCGTTGACGAATTCGGCTCCCAGACGCTCGGGCATCGAGAAATCAACCTGGATCGTGCCGCACTGCCACTGGCGTCCGATGGCGTCCTTGAGCGTGTATTCGATCTTCGGCCCGTAGAAGGCGCCCTCGCCCGGTGACACCACGAATTCGCAGCCCGAGCGCTTGAGGCTTTCGATCAGCGCGTGCTCGGCCTTGTCCCACACGGCGTCCGAGCCGATGCGCTTTTCGGGGCGCGTGGCGACCTTGTAGAGGATGTTCTTGAAGCCGAAGTCGGCGTAGACCTTTTGCAGCAGTTCGGTGTACGCCACGCACTCGTCGAGGATGTGCTCTTCGGTGCAGAAGATGTGCCCGTCGTCCTGCGTGAAGCCGCGCACCCGCATGATCCCGTGCAGCGAGCCACTGGGCTCGTTGCGGTGGCACTGGCCGAACTCGCCAAAGCGCAGCGGCAAGTCGCGATAACTCTTGATGCCCTGCTTGAAGATCAGGATGTGGCCCGGGCAGTTCATCGGCTTGAGCGCGTAGTCGCGCTTTTCGCTCTCGGTGGTGAACATGTTCTCGCGGTACTTGTCCCAGTGGCCGGTCTTTTCCCACAGCCCCTGGTCGAGCACCTGCGGGCCCTTGACCTCGAGGTAGCCGTTGTCTCGGTAGATGGCGCGCATGTACTGCTCGACTTGCTGCCACACGGTCCAGCCCTTGGGGTGCCAGAACACCAGCCCCGGCGCGTGATCGTCGATGTGGAACAGGTCGAGTTCGCGGCCGAGCTTGCGGTGGTCGCGCTTCTCGGCTTCCTCGAGCATGTGCAAGTACTGCTGCAGGTCGTCCTTGGTCGCCCAGGCGGTGCCGTAGATGCGCTGCAGCATCTCGTTGCGATGGTCACCGCGCCAGTAGGCGCCGGCAACCTTCATCAACTTGAAGTGCTTGAGCTTGCCGGTGCTGGGCACGTGCGGGCCGCGGCACAGGTCTTCGAAGCTGCCTTCGCGGTACAGCGACACGTCTTCGTTGCTCGGAATGCTGCCGATGATCTCGGCCTTGTAGGCCTCGCCGAGGCCCTTGAAGTGCGCCACCGCCTCGTCGCGCGGCAGCACGCGGCGCTCGATCTTCTCGTCCTTCCTGGCCAGCTCGGCCATGCGCGCTTCGATGGCGGTCAGGTCCTCGGGCGTGAACGGGCGCTTGTAGGCAAAGTCGTAAAAGAACCCGTTTTCGATCACCGGGCCGATCGTGACCTGAGCCTCGGGAAACAGCTGCTTGACCGCATAGGCCAGCAAGTGCGCGGTCGAGTGGCGGATCACCTCGAGCCCATCGGCGTCCTTGTCGGTGATGATGGCCAGCGCGGTGTCGTGCTCCATGAGATGGCTGGTGTCGACCACCTTCGCGTCGGCGCCCGTGCCCACGCGCCCGGCCAGCGCCGCCTTGGCCAGCCCGGCGCCGATCGACGCGGCCACCTCGGCCACGGTCACGGGGCCAGCAAACTCGCGCTGTGAACCGTCGGGCAGTTGAATCGAGATCATGGAAGCTCCAGGCATGGCGCAGCGTGCTGCGCTGAAAACGACGGCGCGATCGAACGCCAACCCGTCAGAAAAAACCCTCGAATGGTAAGCGGCGCCCGTGCGCAGCGGCGCCTCAACGCCGGGTCTGCAGCTTGGCGAGAGCCGCCGCCATCGCCCCACCCAAGGGTGCCGCGGCCGGCGCCGGTGCCGATCGACCCGCGGGCCGATCACCGCGCCCGCCACGCGAATCGCGCTGGCCGGCCGGCGCGCCGCTCGCGCCGCGCTCGCCAACCACCGCATCGAGCTTCATGGTGAGCGAGATGCGCTGGCGCGACAGGTCGACTTCGAGCACCTTGACGCGCACCACGTCGCCCGTCTTGACCACCTCGCGTGCATCGTTGACGAACTTGTGCGCGAGCTGGCTGACGTGGATCAGTCCGTCCTGGTACACGCCCAGATCAACGAACGCGCCGAACTGCGCCACGTTACTGATGGTGCCCTCGAGCGTCATGCCCGGCTTGAGGTCCTTGATGTCTTCGACGCCGTCGGCCAGGCGCGCCACCTTAAAGTCGGGGCGCGGATCGCGACCGGGCTTTTCGAGTTCGGCCAGGATGTCCTTGACGGTGATGGCGCCAAAGCGCTCGTCGGCGAACGCCTCGGGCCGCAGCGCACGGATCACGTCGCTGTGGCCCATGACCTCGGCGGCGGGCTTGTGCACGGCGGCCAGGATGCGCTCGACCACCGGGTAGGTCTCCGGGTGGACGCCAGACTGGTCCAGCGGGTTGTCGCCGTCGCGCACGCGCAGAAAGCCCGCGCTTTGCTCGAAGGTCTTGGCGCCCAGCCCCGCCACGTCGAGCAGCTGCTTGCGGTTGCGAAAAGCACCGTGCGCATCGCGCCAGCGCACGATGCTGGTGGCCACCGCCGCACTCAGCCCGGACACGCGCGACAGCAGCGGCGCCGAGGCCGTGTTCACATCGACGCCCACCGAGTTCACGCAGTCTTCGATGACGGCGCTCAGGCTCCTGGCCAGATCGCTCTGGTTGACGTCGTGCTGGTACTGGCCCACGCCGATGCTCTTGGGCTCGATCTTCACCAGCTCGGCCAGCGGGTCCTGCAGCCGCCGCGCGATGCTCACCGCGCCGCGCAGGCTCACATCCAGATCGGGCAACTCCTTGCTGGCGTATTCGCTCGCGCTGTAGACCGAAGCGCCGGCCTCGCTGACCACCACCTTCTGGATCGCTCGGGGCGTCTCGTCGCCCGACACTTTTTGCAGCCGCTGGATCAGTTCGGCGGCCAGCTTGTCGGTCTCGCGGCTGCCGGTGCCGTTGCCGATGGCCACCAGATCGACGCCGTGCGCCTGGCACAGGCGGCCCAGCGCGTGCAGCGAGCCTTCCCAGTCGCGGCGCGGCTCCAGCGGGTAGATCGTCTCGGTGGCCAGCACGCGGCCGGTGGCATCGACCACCGCCACCTTGCAGCCGGTGCGTATGCCCGGATCCAGGCCCATCACCACGCGCGGGCCGGCCGGTGCGGCCAGCAGCAGATCGCGCAGGTTCTCGGCGAACACCTTGATCGCCACGCGCTCGGCCTCTTCGCGCAGGCGGGAGAACAAGTCGCGCTCGAGGCTCAGGCTCAGCTTGACCTTCCAGCACCAGGCGATGCACTTGCGGATCAGGTCGTCGGCCGGGCGCTTGGCGTGGCTCCAGCCCAGATGCACCGCGATGCGGCCCTCGGCCATCGACACCACAGGCGCCGGCTTGCCCGTGGCCGGGGTGGCCGCCGGCGGGGTTTCATCGCCGTGCACCAGCTTCGCGTCGAGCAATTCAAGCGCGCGGCCGCGAAACACCGCCAGCGCCCGGTGAGACGGCACCTTGCGGATCGGCTCGGCGTAATCGAAGTAATCGCGAAACTTGGCCACGTCGGGGTGGTTGGCGTCCTTGCCGTCGAGCAAGCGGCTTTGCAGCCGGCCGTCTTCCCACAACCATTCACGCAAGCGGCCCACCAGCACCGCGTCTTCGGCCCAGCGCTCAGCCAGGATGTCGCGCACACCGTCGAGCACGGCCAGCGCATCGGCAAAGCCGGCCTCGGCCAGCGCGGCAGCACCACCCTCGAAGCTAGCGACAAAGGCCGTGGCCTCGGTCAGCGGATCGAGCGTCGGGTCAGCGAACAGCCGATCGGCCAACGGCTCGATGCCGGCCTCGCGGGCGATCATGGCCTTGGTGCGGCGCTTCTGTTTGAACGGCAGGTACAGGTCTTCGAGCTCCTGCTTGGTGGGCGCGGCCTCGATCGCGGCGCGCAGCTCGGGCGTGAGCTTGCCCTGCTCCTCGATGCTCTTGAGCACGGCTGCGCGGCGCTCGGCCAGCTCGCGCAGGTACGACAGGCGCGACTCCAGCTCGCGCAGTTGGATGTCGTCGAGGTTGTCGGTCACTTCCTTGCGGTAGCGGGCGATGAAGGGCACCGTGGCGCCGCCGTCGAGCAACTCGACCGCCGCATGGATCTGGGCCGGCCGAACCTTCAGTTCGGCGGCAATTTGAAGCAGGATGGGGTTCAAGGCAGGCGGCTCCGACACGGAGCGAAAGAGGCGGGAAAGCGGGTGAAAGGCAAGCGCAGAAGACGGGCCCGCTACGGGGCGGCGCAGTGTGCCACAGGGGTTTGGCCGGCCCGTCGCAACACGCCCTGGCCGGCGCGCACGCCGCTGGCCAGACACGCCGTGAGCAGGTAGCCGCCGGTGGGCGCTTCCCAGTCGAGCATCTCGCCGGCGCAAAAGACCCCCGGCAGCGCCTTGAGCATCAGACCGTCATCGAGAGCCTCGAAGCGCACCCCGCCCGCGCTGCTGATGGCCTCGTCGATCGGACGGGCCGCGCTCACGACCAGCGGCAGCGCCTTCAGGACGGCGGCCAGTTGATCCGCATCGGCCATCACCTCGCGCGACGTGAGTTCGCGCAGCAGCGCCGCCTTGACGCCGTCGATGCCCAGCCGTGACTTCAGGTGCGTGGCCAGCGAGCGCGAGCCGCGCGGGTGCGCCACTTCACGCGCCACCCACTCGGCGCTGCGAGCGGGCAGCAAGTCGATGACGGCCTGCGCGTGGCCTTGCCGCGCCAGCGCATCGCGCAGCGTGGCCGAAGCCGCGTAGACGAGGCTGCCTTCGACGCCGCCTTCGGTGATGACGAACTCGCCGGCTTGCTCGAACTCGCGGCCATCGGGCCACACACAGCGCAGCGCCACGTTCTTGACCGGCGCGCCGGCATGGCGGCTGCGGAAGTGTTCGCTCCAGCCCGGTTGCACCACGCCATCGGCGTCGGCGTGCGTCACGTCGAAACCGCAGTTGGACGGAACCAGCGGCGCCACATCGGCGCCGCGCGCCGCCAGCCACGGCACCCACGCGCCGTCGGATCCCAGCCGCGCCCAGCTCGCGCCACCCAGCGCGAACACCACTGCGTCGGCTCGCACCGTGAGCCGGCCGTGCGGGCTGTCGAAGGCGAGCGCGTGGCGGCCGTCACCGTGCTCACCATCGGCCCATCCCACGCAGCGGTGGCGCTGATGAAAGCGCACCCCCAGGCCGCGCAGCCGGTGCAGCCAGGCGCGCAGCAACGGCGCGGCCTTCAGGTCGAGCGGAAACACGCGCCCCGAGCTGCCCACGAAGGTGCCCACGCCCAGGCCCTGCGCCCACGCGCGCAGCTCGGACGGACCGAACGCGCTCAGCATCGACTCGATGGCCTCGCGGCGAGTGCCGTAGCGACCGGCGAAGGCCTCAGGCGCTTCGGAGTGCGTGAGGTTCAACCCGCCCTTGCCCGCCAGCAAAAACTTGCGCCCCACCGAGGGCATGGCATCGTACACGTCGACGTGCAAGCCAGCGCGGCCCAGTTGTTCGGCGGCCATCAGGCCGGCAGGTCCGCCGCCGACGATGGCCACGGTGAAAGTATCGGCAGGCATCGGATCAGGCAAGCGGCAGCAGTCGAAAAAAATGGGGGCACCAGCGCCCCGCAGCGCATGCGCAGCATAGGGCACGCCGTCGGCGTGGGCCGGCGCTGCAGGGCTGTCCCCGAGCGCGGCGGTTGCCGATGCCAGAATCCCGTCGTTGCGAGGGTCTGGCGGCAGGTGAGCCCCGGTTTTCGAGGCCCTGACCCGCACAAACGTCCAGCCGGAGAAATTGTCATGAGTTCGATCCTGAAACGTGTCTTCGGTGTCTCGCAGCGCGAGTGCGAGCTGCAGGGGCAAATCGACGATCTGAGTGAAGAGCTCGACTCGGTGCAGACCCGCCTGGACCTGGTGCGCATGGCCACCTCCGACGGCACCTGGGACATGGTGGTCAACCATGCCGACCCGGCCAATCCGAACAACCCGTTCTGGTGGTCGGATCAGTTCCGCCGCCTGCTGGGCTTTCGCAACGAGAACGACTTCCCCAACGTGCTGTCGAGCTGGGCCAGCCGGCTGCACCCCGAAGACCGAGAGCCCACGCTGGCCGCCTTTGGCCGCCATCTCGCCGACCGCAGCGGCCGCACGCCTTACGACGTGACCTACCGGCTGGCCACCAAGACCCGCGAGTACCGCTGGTTCCGCGCGCGCGGCGAAACCCTGCGTGCGGCCGACGGCACGGCGCTGCGCGTGGCCGGCTCGCTGACCGACATCCACAGCTCGCGCCAACGCGAGGAGACGCTCGAGACATTGCTGGTGCGCTTCGACCTCGCCCGCGAGATGCTGCAAGACGGCCTGTGGGACATGGCGGTGGTCGCCGGCGACCCGGTCAATCCCAAAAATGCCTTCTGGTGGTCAGACCAGTTCCGCCACCTGCTGCGCTTCGAGACCGTGGCCGAGTTCCCCGACGTGCTCGAAAGCTGGGCCTCCAAGCTGCATCCTGACGACGCCGAGCGCACGATCAAGGCCTTCGGCGCGCACATTGCCGACCGCTCCGGGCGCACTCCCTACGACGTCGAATACCGGCTGCGCTGCAAGGACGGCGCGTACCGCTGGTTCCGCGCCCGCGGTCAGACCAAGCGCACGCCCGACGGCACGCCGCTGCGGGTGGTGGGCGCGATCACCGACCTCACGCTGCAAAAGCACGAGGAAGAAAACCAGCGCATTCAGCAGGAAAACAACGTCTTCCTCGACACCAGCCTGAAGAGCATCGGCGGCATCGTGGGCTCGATCCAGCGGGTGGCCGACCAGACCAACCTGCTCGCGCTCAACGCCTCGGTCGAGGCGGCACGCGCCGGCCCGGCCGGGCGCGGCTTCGCGGTGGTGGCCGACGAGATCCGCTCGCTCGCCCACCAGGTGCAAAGCGCCACCGCGCAGATCGTCGAGATCCAGACGCGCCTGACCCAACAGCGCAACCGGCACTAGGGCGATCGGGGGCCGCGCGCCCCTCGCCAATCGCTGGACAAGCGTCGAGCCGACCGGTTTGTTTCGGCGTTCGGCCGTGAGATCGGCCGTCTACGATGACCTCACCGCTCAAGCCATGCAGTACGGACTTGGCGTGGCACAGCCACATGCCGGCATCCAAGCCGCACCCTACTGGAGGAGACATCCGCATGAGCGCAGTCCTGAGCCGCATCTTCGGCACATCGCAAAGACAAGACCCGTCCGCGTCCCTGCTCATCGAGGCCCTGGAACGCGAGGAAATGCTGCTGCAGCAGTTGGCCGACTCGAACGAAGAACTCGAGACAGTGCAAACGCGCTTCGACCTGATCCGCATGGCCACCGCCGATGGCACCTGGGACATGGTGGTCAACCACGACGACCCTTCCAATCCCGACAACCCGTTCTGGTGGTCGGATCAGTTCCGCCGCCTGCTCGGTTTTCGCGACGAAAAGGATTTTCCCAACGTGCTGGCGAGCTGGGCCAGCCGGCTGCACCCCGAGGACCGCGACGCCACTCTGGCTGCGTTCGGCAAGCACCTGGCCGACCGCAGCGGCCGCACGCCCTACGACGTGACTTATCGGCTGGCCAACAAGAACCGCGAGTACCGCTGGTTTCGCGCCCGCGGTGACACCCTGCGCGCAGCCGACGGCACCGCGCTGCGCGTGGCCGGCTCGCTCAGCGACATCCACGATGCGCGCATGCGCGAGGCGGTGCTCGACACGCTGCTCACGCGTTTTGACCTCGCCCGTGAAATGCTGCAGGACGGCCTGTGGGACATGGAGGTGCTCGCCGGCGACACGGTCAACCCGAAAAACCCCTTCTGGTGGTCAGACCAGTTCCGCCGCCTGCTGGGCTACGAGTCGGTGGCCGAGTTTCCCGACGTGCTCGAAAGCTGGGCTTCCAAGCTGCACCCCGACGACGCTGATCGCGTGGTGCAGGCGTTTGGCGCGCACATCAACGACCGCAGCGGCCACACGCCGTACGACATCGAATACCGCCTGCGCTGCAAGGACGGCGCCTTTCGCTGGTTTCGGGCGCGCGGCCAGACCAAGCGGCTGCCCGACGGCACGCCGCTGCGGGTGGTCGGCGCGCTGGCCGACATCTCGCTGCAAAAGCACGAAGAGGAAAACCAGCAGCTCGCCTCCGAGAACAACACCTTCATGGACAAGAGTCTGAAAAGCATCGGCGACATCGTCGGCTCGATCCAGAAGGTGGCGCATCAGACCAACCTGCTGGCGCTCAATGCATCGGTCGAGGCTGCGCGTGCCGGCACGGCCGGGCGCGGCTTTGCCGTGGTGGCCGATGAAATCCGCACCCTCGCCCACCAGGTGCACAGCGCCACCGGGCAGATCGTGTCGATCCAGACCAGCCTGACCGATCGGCGCAATCGCAAGTAGCACCGACGCGGCGCGGGTCGCGCCGGCGGTGGCCGTGGTCAGTCTCCGCCGGCTGCCCTCACCCGCCGGCTGTCTTGCGCAGGCCGCGTCAGGTACTTGAAGCTGCCCGTGGCGTGCGCGAGCAGCACGCCCGCCTCGTCGAGCAGCGACGCCTCGCAAAACGCCAGCGTGGGCGTGCGCGACAGCACCCGGCCGCGCGCCGTCAGCCGGCCTACCGCAGGGCGCATGAAGGTGGTCTTCATCTCGATGGTGATCACGGCTCGACCCAGCGTGCCCGGCGCGGCATCGGCCGGCACGTCGGCGCTGCGCGCCGCATGCGCCATCGTCACGTCGAGCAGCGTCATGGTCACGCCGCCATGCGCCATGTTCAGCGAGTTGTGCTGATCGGCCCTCAGGGGCAGCGCGATCTCGGCCTCGCCACCTTGCATGCGCAGCAACTCGAAGCCCATGGCCTGCACGAACGGGATCAGCACCGGAAATTCCATCAAGCTATTTTCCCAGCGACTCGAAAAACGCGCGGCTGTCGGTGGCGCGGCCCAGAAAGCGTCGCAGCAGCTCATCAGGCGCCGCCTGGCCGCCTTGCTCGAGCACCGTCTCGCGATAGCGGCGGCCGACCTGCGCATCGAGCCGGTCGGCCGAGAAGGCGGTGCGCAAGTCCTCGGCGATCACCAGGCTCCACAGGTAGCCGTAGTAGCCGGCCGCGTAGCCGCTGGCGATGTGCTCGAAGCCAGCCGGAAACAGCGTGCCGCCCACGCTGCCCAGCGGCGTGTCGGCTTCCATGTGCGTCCACAGCGCCAGCGGATCCGCGCTTTCGCGACCGTACAGCGCCAGGTCGTAGCGGGCGTACAGGTGCTGGCGCGAGAACTGGATGCCCTTGCCGAAGTCGCGCGCGGCGCGGGCTTGTGCCAGCAGTGCTGCAGGCACCGTCGGACACGCCGCGCACCACGGCGCCATCAGCGCGAGCACCTTCGGGTCGTAGACCCAGTCCTCGAGCATTTGCGACGGGGCTTCCACGAAGTCGAGCTGCACGTTGGTGCCGCCTTGCGCGGCGTAGCGCGTGTTGGACAGCAGCGAATGCAGCGCATGACCGAACTCGTGCAGCAAGGTCTCGAGCTCGTCGAGCGTCAGCCCCTGACGATTGAAGTTGACGACCAGGGCGGCCGCGGGGCGGCGGCCGGCCAGCGTGGACGCATTGCGAAAGCTCCACACCGCCGCGTGGTTGAACTTGTCGGCACGCGGATACAGATCGACGAACAGCGTGCCGAGCAGCGCCTTCGAGTGCGTGTCGGTGAGCGCGTAGCCGCGCGCATCGCGATGCCACAGCGACTCGCGCTGCGCCAGCGGCTCGACCGTCACGCCCAGCAGCCGCTCGGCCAGAGCGAACACCAGACGCAAGCTGGCCTCGGGCGGAAAGTAAGCGCGGAACTGCTCCTGATCGACCGCGTAGCGGGCGCGGCGCAGCCGTTCGGAATAGAACGCCACGTCCCAGCGCCGGATCACCGTGTCGTCGATCGACTGGTGCAAGTGCCGCGCTTTTTCGGCGCGCAGCTCGGCCAGATCGGCCAGCTCGCGCTGGCGCACGGCGTCCTTCACGGTGGCCAGAAACGTCTGCGCCTGGGCCTCGCTGTGCGCCATGCGCCGGCGCAGCGCGAAGTCGGCATGCGACTCGAAGCCGAACTGCTGCGCCAGCTCGCGCCGCGTCTGCGCCAGCGCAGACAGCGTGCGGAGGTTGTCGCTCCCGCCTTGCGACAAGAAGGCGCGCCACATGCGCTCGCGCGTGGCCGATCGCGTGGCGTTTTCGAGCAGCGGAAACACCGTGGCCTGCGCCAGACCCAGCCGCAATCGCCCCTGCGCATCGCGTGGCGCGCGCCGCCACACGTCGGGTGGAACGCCATCGAGTTCGGCTGGCGTGAAGGCCAGTTGCGTGCGGTCTTCGCGGAGGCGCCGCTCGAAGTGCTGGGTCAACCGAGTGATTTCCTCGCGCAGCTCGCGCACACGCTGCTGTCGATCGGCCGGCAGCGCCACGCCGGCGTCCGCGAAGTCATCGAGCGCCTCACGCAGCCAGCGCCGGTCGATGTCGTCGGCCGGGATCACCTGCTGCAGCCGGGCGTGGACCGCTGCGTCTTGCCAAAAGCGCGTAGCGAACGTGTCGTGCTCACGCTCGCAGGCCTCGGCCGCATCGCGGATCGCCTTGCGCGGGCTGACCGCCGCGAGCAGGCCCAGGGGTCCGAGCGTGTCTTCCTCGCGCCGGGTCATGGCATCGAGCTCGCCGAGCAGCGCGAGCGTGGGCGGCTCGCCGCCCTGCGCCAGACGGGCTTGCGAGCGCCGCAAGTCTGCCAGCATCGCGGCGCAATCCGCGGCCACGGCGGCGGCGCTGCGCGGCACCGAGAAGATGAACGCAGCGACGTCGCGCGGCGCTTCAGCGCTCTCGGCAGCGCGCGCGGCCGGGCCCGACACCAGCGCCACGAGCAGCGCGGCCGCCAGCCGCCACACGCCGGCCGATATCTGAGGCGGTGCCGGGCGGCGGGAGTGGTCTGTCGACGACAAGCGCATCACTGCGCAACCCATCCGATCAAAGCGCGCCGGCCGAGGTGTCGAAATCGAAGTCGAGCACGTGGCGCCCGGCGCGCATGGCGCCCAACTGCACGGCGACTTCCTTGTGGCGCGGGTGGTGCTGGTAGGCGTCGAGTTGTGCGGCGTCGGTGAACGCCGACACCAGCACCACGTCGACATTGGCCTCGAGGCCCTCGCGGCGGATGCCGACGTCGAACTCGACGATCCCCGGCACCAGCGCGGAACACGAATCGAGTAGCGCCTTGAAGCGCGGGGCATCGGCCGGCTGGTGCAGGCTCCACATGACGATGTGACGGATCATTGGGTTCGGTCCTTGGTCAGGGCAATGGAAAAAGAGAGCGCAGCAGGCGAGCGTAGCAAGGCCCCACGACAGGGCCGCTTCCGGTCGGTGAATACACTGCCCGCCATGAATTCATCACCCACCACCGCGGCCGCACCGCAGACCCTGACCTCCGGCCCGGACTGGAACTGGCACAACCGCTTCCTCGCGCTCGGCACCGAACACCACACCGAACTCGCTCCGCAGCCCGTGCCGACACCGCACTGGGTGGCGCGCAGCGAGTCTTGCGCCGAGTTGCTCGGGCTGCCCGCCGACTGGGCCGAGCGCTCGGACTGGAACGCGCTCGAGGTGCTCAGCGGCAACGCGCTGTGGCCGGGCATGCGTCCGCTGGCCAGCGTCTACAGCGGACACCAGTTCGGCGTGTGGGCCGGCCAACTCGGTGACGGCCGCGCGCTGTGGCTGGGCGAGATCGACACGCCCTCGGGCGTGCAGGAGCTGCAGCTCAAGGGCGCCGGGCCAACGCCGTATTCGCGCACCGGCGACGGGCGCGCCGTGCTGCGCTCGTCGATCCGCGAGTTCCTGTGCTCCGAGGCGATGCACGGCCTGGGCATCCCGACCACGCGCGCGCTGTGCGTGACCGGCTCGCCGCTGCCGGTGCTGCGCGAGCAGCTGGAAACCGCTGCCGTGGTCACCCGCGTGGCACCGAGCTTCATCCGCTTCGGCCACTTCGAGCACTTCGCGCAGGCCGACGGCCCCGAAGCGCTGCAGCGGCTGGTCGACTTCGTGATCGACCACCACTACCCCGAGTGCCGCGTCGCGCCGGTGCCTGCCGTGGCACTGCTCAAGGTCGTGGCCATGCGCACCGCCGAGGTGATGGCGCAGTGGCAGGCGGTGGGGTTTTGCCACGGGGTGATGAACACCGACAACATGTCGATCCTCGGGCTGACCATCGACTACGGGCCGTTCGGTTTTCTGGATGCCTACGACCCGGGCCACATCTGCAACCACACCGATCGCCAGGGCCGCTATGCGTTCTCGCGCCAGCCCAGCGTGGCGCTGTGGAACCTGCACGCGCTGGCGCAAAGCCTGATGCCGCTGATCGTGCACGCCAAAGACGCGCTCGACGCGATCGATATCTACAAGCCCATCTACGCTGACGAGATGCGCCGCCGGCTGCGCGCCAAGTGCGGCCTGACCACCACGCAGCCCGGCGATGCAGGGCTGATCGACTGGCTGCTCAAGCAGATGGCCTACGAGCGCACCGACCACACCATCTTCTTCCGACGGCTGGCCGGCTTCAACTCGGCCGAAGGCGCCGACAACGCCAGCGTGATGGGTCTGTTCAAGGACCCCAAGTTCAGCGAGTTGTGGGCCAAGGCCTATGGCGAGCGGCTGCGCGCCGAAAACAGCGTGGACGCCGAACGGCGCGTCGCGATGAAGCAAACCAACCCCGCCGTCGTGCTGCGCAACCATCTGGCCGAAGCGGCGATCCGCCAGGCGCAAGCCGGTGACTTCTCGGAAGTGAACCGTCTGCTCGGCGTGCTGCAAGATCCATTCAATGACGCGCTCGACGGCACGGCCGATGCCGACTTTCCGCCGGAGTGGGCGCAGCACATTGAAGTGTCTTGCTCATCCTGAACAATCGGCTGCGAGGCACCTGACATGAACGACGACAAGCCCCGCGAAATCCGCAAGACCGACGCCGAATGGCGCGCGCAGCTCGACGCCGAGCAGTACGCGGTCGCCCGCCAGGGCGGCACCGAGCGCGCCTTCACCGGCAGGTACTGGGACCACTTCGAACCCGGCAGCTACGCGTGCATTGGCTGCGGCACGCCGCTGTTTGCGGCCGCAAGCAAGTTCGATGCGGGCTGCGGCTGGCCGAGTTATTCGGAACCAATCAACGCCACCGTTGTCGAAAGGCTCGTCGATCGCAGCCACGGCATGGTGCGCGTCGAGGTGCGTTGCAACCGTTGCGGTTCGCACCTGGGTCATGTGTTCAACGACGGGCCGGCACCGACCGGAGAGCGCTTTTGCATCAATTCGGCATCGATCGACTTCAAGACCCCGGACTGACCGGCCAGCGCTCATGAAGCTCCTGCTCGATTTCCTGCCGATCTTCCTGTTTTTCGGCACCTTCAAGTACGCCGAGTCCCACAAGGACTGGGCCGCGGCGTTCGCCTCCGAACACTTCGGCTTCATCGTCTCGGGCGGTGTGGTTGGCGTGAAGGAAGCACCGGTGCTGTTGTCGACCGTGGTGGTGATCATCGCCACCGCGCTGCAGGTGGCCTGGCTGGTGGCGCGCGGCCGCAAGGTCGACATGATGCTGTGGGTCAGCCTGGCGCTGGTGGTGGTGCTCGGCGGGGCGACCATCTGGTTCCACAACGAGAACTTCATCAAATGGAAGCCCAGCGTGCTGTACTGGACGATGGCACTCGCGCTGTGGGCCAGCGCCGCCTTGTTCGGCAAGAACCTGCTGAACAAGCTGATGGGCGAGCAAGTCAAGCTGCCCGATGCGATCTGGGCTCGGCTCAACTGGCTGTGGTGCGGCTTTTTCACCGCGATGGGCCTGATCAACCTGTATGTGGCCTACAACTTCTCGACCGACGTGTGGGTCAACTACAAGCTGTTCGGCGGCATGGGGCTTATGTTCGCCTTCATGATCGGCCAGGGGCTGTACCTCAGCCGCCACATCGAAGACGACGGCAGCGATGCCGCACCACCGGCCAACTGACACCATGAGCGTTTCATCCACTGACATCGAGCGCGTGCTCACGGCCGCCTTCCAGCCCACGCAACTCGAGGTGCAAGACGACAGCCACCTGCACGCAGGCCACGCCGGCGCTCGCGAAGGCCGCCACTACACCGTGCGACTGACCAGCGAGCGCTTCACCGGGCTCAACCGGGTGGCGCGGCACCGGCTGGTGTACGACGCCTTGCAGCACGAGATGCGCACGGGCATCCACGCCCTGGTCATCGACGCCCGATCCCCCTTCGACGCCACCATCGCCCGACCCGATGGCCATACTTGACCCTTTTCCACGGCGCCTGGACGCCGGCCTTCCCCGGTGACGCTGCGACGGTGCCCCACCGCCCACGCGCTGCCCTAACCCTCCGAGTTGAAAGTCTCACCGCCATGAACAAGTCGTTCTCATCCCTGGCCCTGGCCACCCTCGCCGTGGCGCTGCTCGCCCCGTTGCCCTCGCTGGCCCAGAACGTTGCCATCGTCAACGGCAAGGCCGTCCCCAAGGCTCGCTACGACGCACTGCTGACCCAGGTCACCAAGCAAGGCCAGCCCAAGACGGCCGCGCTCGAAGCACAGGTGCGCGACGAGGTCGTGCTGCGCGAGATGTTCGTTCAGGAAGCCGAACGGCGCGGCCTGACCGCCACGCCCGACTACAAGATGCAGATGGAATTCGCGCGTCAGACCATCCTGATCCGCGAGCTGTTCACCCAGTTCCAGGAGGCCAACGCGGTCACCGATGCCGACATCAAGGGCGAATACGACAAGTTCAAGTCGCAGTCGGCCGGCGTCGAGTACCGCGCCCGCCACATCCTGGTCGAGTCCGAAGACGAAGCCAAGGCGCTGATCGTTCAGATCAAGGGCGGCGCCAGCTTCGAAGACCTGGCCAAGAAGAGCTCGAAGGACACCGGTTCGGGCGCGAACGGCGGTGACCTCGACTTCGCGAACGCCGCGGCCTACGTGCCCGAGTTCTCGCAGGCCATGACCAAGCTCAAGAAGGGCGAGATGACGGAGGTGCCGGTGAAGTCGCAGTTCGGCTTCCACATCATCCGCCTCGACGACACGCGCGAAGCCAAGGTGCAATCGCTCGACGAGATCAAGCCGCAGATCCAGCAGCGCATTTCGCAGCTGAAGATGGCCAAGTTCCGCGACGAGATCCGCTCGCGGACCAAGACCGACTACAAGTTCGCCGAGTAAACCGACAACCCGCGTGGAGGCTGGGCGGCTACTCGCCGAGATCCACGCGGCCCGCTTCGATGCGCAGTTGCCGGTCGCAGCGCGCCGCCACGGCGCGGTCGTGCGTGACCAGCACCAGCGTGGTCGCACTCTCGCGGTTGAGCTCGAACATCAGCTCCATCACCCGCTCGCCAGTGGCGAAGTCCAGGCTGCCGGTGGGCTCGTCGGCGAGCAGCAGCGCCGGGCGCACGATGAAGGCGCGCGCGAGCGCCACGCGCTGCTGCTCGCCGCCCGACAGCACCCGCGGGTAATGACGCAGCCGGTTGCCCAGGCCGACGCGCTCGAGCATCTCGCTGGCCCGCGCACGCGCATCGCTGCGGCCTTGCAGCTCCAGCGGCAGCATCACGTTTTCGATCGCGCTCAGGTTGCCCAGCAGCTGAAAGCTCTGGAACACGAAGCCCACGTGCTGCGCCCGCACCGCAGCGCGGGCGTCCTCGTCGAGGCTGAACAGGTCGATGCCGGCCAGCCGCACGCTGCCGCTGGTGGGTGTATCGAGGCCGGCGATGATCGACAGCAGCGTGCTCTTGCCGGAACCCGAAGCGCCCACGATGGCCACCGATTGCTGGCGCTGCAGCTCGAAGCTGATTTCGTGCAGGATGGTCAGCGGTCCGCCGGGATCGGGCACCTGCTTGGTGATGCGATCGACAGCGATGATGGGGTCAGACATGAGTGAGCCAGGAAAACCAGCAACCAGGAAAACGACGGGGCCATCGGCTTCGATGAGCTCTGCGCGTCGGGGCGTGTTGAGCCGTGCAATTCACTGTACCGCGCTGACGTGTCTGGCCGCACTGCCCTGGGCCGCGCAGGGGCAATCGCCCCTGATGGCCATGGCGAGCGCCATCCCGCCCACCCCGCGTCACACGGTTCTGGTGGTGGGTGACAGCCTGTCGGCCGAATACGGATTGCCGCGCGGCAGCGGCTGGGTGGCGCTGCTCGAGCAGCGGCTCGATCTCGAACGCCTGTCGGCGCGCGTGGTCAACGCCAGCATCAGCGGCGACACCACCGCCGGGGGGCTGTCACGGCTGCCGGCGCTGCTCAAGCAGCACCGCCCCACGCACGTGATCCTCGAGCTGGGCGGCAACGACGCGCTGCGCGGTTTGCCGCTGACCGACACGCGGCGCAACCTCACGGAAATGACGCGTGCGGCCAAGGCTGCCGGCGCGCAGGTGTTGATCGTGGGCATCGAGGTGCCGCCCAACTACGGCCGGCGCTACACCGACGATCTGGCCGCGCTGTTCGTCAGCGTGTCCAAGTCCGAAGGCGCCCCGCTGGTGCCGACGCTGCTGGCCGGCGTGGGCGAGGCCGAGTTCCAGGCCGATCGCATCCACCCGCTGGCCAGCGCCCACCCGAAGCTGCTCGCCACCGTGTGGCCGGCGCTCAAGCCGCTGCTGCGCTGAGGGCGCTGCCCGCGGCGCACGCGGCTCGGCGTCAGTTCGCGCGGCGGCGCTCGCGCTCCGGGTCGTCAGATCCCCCGGGGAACACCGGCGCCGGACGCTGACGGCGCTGATCGGCCTCATCACGCGGCGGCTCGGGCCGGCGCTGCTCCATACCGCGCACAGGTTCCGGCCGACGTTGTTCCATCTCGCGCGGCGGCGCAGGCGGAGGCGGCGGTGCCTGCATGACACGTGGTGGCGGCGCGGGTGGTGGCTCGACGCGGGCCGGCGCATTGAACACCGGCGCACGCAGGACCGGGACCGGAGGCGCTTCGACAGCACGCTCCGGCGGTCGGCGGTCGCGACGATCGTCTTCGCGGGGCCGATCCGGCACCGGAGGCGCCATCACGGGGGGTGGCGACATCACCTGCGGCAGGGTTGGCGGGTTGAAGACAGGCGCCCGGCGATCTCGTCGATCCTCGTCACGCGGCCGATCAGCCACGGGTGGCGGGATCACCTGCGGCAGCGTTGGCGGGTTGAACACCGGCGCACGGGCCGGAGCGGTGGCGGGCGGCGCGTCGAAGCCCGGGGCGCGCTCGCCCGGACGTCGATCCCGGCGATCCTCGTCCCGCGAATGATCAAGCGGGGGCGGTGCATTCAACGCCGGTGCCGGCATGACCTGCGGCGTCGCAGGGGGAACGCCCGGCGCGCGCAGCACGGGCGCTGCGGGCCGATCCTGCGCACCGGGGGTTGGCTCAGGCGAACGCCGGTCGCGGCGATCATCATCGCGCGGCCGGTTGGGCAGCGGCGGCAAGGCACCCGGCCCACGCCCGGCAGCCCCGGGCGGCGGCGCGCCGATGTCACGGGGTGCACCGCGGCCCTGATCCGCACGCGGCAGCGGCTGCGGACGCTCGGGCGGCCGGGGCTGGCGCGCGTCGCGGTCATCGCGGTCACGCTCGCGCTCGAAGCGTGAATCGCGCGAGTCGTCGCGCATCCAGCGCTCATGGTTGTCACGCGGGCCCAAGGGATACCAGTTGCGTGGTCCGCCGCGACCGATCGAGATGTTGATGTCGACGCCCGGGCGATGCGGCGGCGGGCCGCCGACCCAGCCGACCAGCGCGGGCGCGTAGACCGGCCGGTGCTCGTAGCGCCCCGGCGCCCAGCCCCACATGGAGCCGCGCTGCACCCAGCGGCCGTAGTGAAACGGCGCAAAACCCCACGGCGCCGCGTCCACCCAGGTCCAGCCCCAAGGCTCGACCCAGACCCAGTTGCCCACGCTGTAAGGCGCCCAGCCCGGGCCCACGTCCTGCGGAAACCACAGCGGCCCGTACTCGGGGTCCTGCTGCCAGCGGCCATAGCGGTCGAGTTCCTCGGCACCGGTCATCTCGGGCGACACATAGGGCTGTGACTGGGCCCGATCGGTGCGGTCGCGCTGATCGCTCCAGGCGCTGAACGCGTCAGCCACCGGGTCGACGATCGCGTACTGAACCCGACCGCCCGCACCGACAAAGAACTCGGCGCGCTGGCCGCTGTCGATCGTCAGCGCCTGGTTGCGCCCGGTGAACTGCGCCTGACCGCTCCACACCGTCGCCTGGCTGTGGTCGCCCTGGCGATCGAAGCGGTATTGGCCGGCACGCCCGATGCGGAAACTGCCTTCGGCGGTGACCAGCTCGAACTCGCTGGCGCGGTCGTTGTCGCGCAGCCGCACGACCACCGAACCACGCTGCAATTGCAGCTGCAGGTGCGCGTCGTCCAGACGCAGCAGGGCGATCTCGGTGCCCGAGTCCAGCCGCACGGCGGTCGATCCGACCCGCCACTCCGCGCGTCCCGACGCATCGGTCGACAGGCGATCACCCGTGGTCAGCGGCCGGTTGCGCTCGGCGCTGACCCACTGGTTCTCGTCGGGGCAGAATCGCCACACAGCGCCTTCCACGACCGACAGGCGCCCGACACGGCCGGGCAGCTCGTCGGCCGGCGACGCTGCGAACACTGGCGTGAGGGCGATGGCGCCGCACAGCCACAGCGCCATCAGGACGGCACGGCCCAAACCGCGCAAGGCAAAGACACAGGACTTCATGGTGGATGAACCTTCCCGAGGGGGCAGTCGAACCGACCTGCAACCCCATGGCATTGATGAGACGCAAGGCGCGTGTGGACAGACAACGGATGCCAGGCCCGTGGCGCTGACAGCCAATCGCACGATGGCGCCGCGAGGCCCGGCGGGTCGTCGTCTGCAACGCCCCCGCGATCAGTCGTCGCCGTGTCCGTCCAGCTCGGGAAACAGCACGCTCGTGTAGCCGAACTGCCGGAAGTCGCGCACGCGCATCGGGTAGAGCTTGCCGATCAGGTGATCGCATTCGTGCTGCACCAGGCGGGCGTGGAACCCCTCGGCCTCGCGCTCGATGCGCTGGCCGCTCGCATCGAAACCCTCGTAGCGGATGCGCGAAAAGCGTGGCACCACGCCGCGCAAGCCGGGCACCGACAGGCAGCCTTCCCAGCCGTCTTCCTCGGCGTCGTCGAGCGGCGTGATCTGCGGGTTGATCAACACCGTGAGCGGCACCGCATCGGCGTCGGGGTAGCGCTCGGTGTGATCGAAGCCGAACACCACCAGCGCCAGATCGACCCCGATCTGCGGCGCGGCCAGCCCGGCACCGTGCGCCACGCGCATGGTGTCGAACATGTCGGCCAGCAGCCGCTCGAGCTCGCGGGTGCCGAACTCGGTGACCGGCCGCGCCACGCGCAGCAGCCGGGCATCACCCATCTTCAGGATCTCGCGCACGCTCATGTCGGCTCCAGTGGTGGGTCGTTTTCAGGCGCTGCGCCAGCGCCCAGCATCGCCAGCAGCGCCGCTTCGTCGATCACCGGCACGCCGAGCTCTTGCGCCTTGTCGAGCTTGCTGCCGGCCTCGGTGCCGGCGACGACGAAGTGCGTCTTCTTGGACACCGAGCCGGCCACCTTGCCGCCGGCCGCTTCGATCAGGTCGCGCGCGGCATCGCGGCTCATCGTGGGCAAGGTGCCGGTCAGCACGAAGGTCTGGCCGGCCACGCCGGCAATGCCCACCGGCTGTGTGCCGCTGCCTTCTTCCCAGGTGATGCCGGCGGCGCGCAGCTGCTCGACGATCTCGCGGTGGTGGGGCTGCTCGAAGAAGCTGCGCACGCTGTGCGCGACCACCGGGCCGACGTCCTTGACCTCGAGCAGCTGCGCCTCGGTGGCGTCCATGAGGCGGTCCATCGAGCCGAAGTGGCGTGCCAGGTCCTTGGCGGTGGTTTCGCCCACGTGGCGTATGCCCAGCGCAAACAGGAAACGCGGCAGCGTGGTGCGCCGGCTCGCTTCCAGCCCGGCCAGCAGGTTGGCAGCACTCTTTTCGCCCATGCGCTCGAGCGCGCTCAGCTTGGCCAGCCCCAGCGTGTAGAGCTCGGGCAGCGTGCGGATCAGGCCGGCATCGACGAGCTGATCGACCAGCTTGTCGCCCAGGCCTTCGACGTCCATCGCGCGGCGCCCGGCAAAGTGCAGGATGGCTTCCTTGCGCTGCGCCGGGCAGGTCAGGCCACCGGTACAGCGCCAGTCGACCTCGCCTTCCTCTCGGCCGATCGGGCTGCCGCACACCGGGCACTGGCCGCCCAGCCGCTGGTACAGATCGAACGGCTCGCCGCGTGCCTCGGCACCGGCCGCCTCGGGCGATTCGTGCACCACGCCGACCACCTGCGGAATCACGTCGCCGGCGCGCCGCACGATCACGGTGTCGCCCACGCGCACATCGCGGCGGCGCACCTCGTCTTCGTTGTGCAGCGTGGCGTTGCTCACCGTGGTGCCACCCACGAACACCGGCTCGAGCTTGGCCACCGGCGTGAGCTTGCCGGTGCGCCCGACCTGGATGTCGATGCCCAGCAGCCGCGTCATCTGCTCTTGCGCCGGGTACTTGTGCGCCACCGCCCAGCGCGGCTCGCGCGTCACGAAGCCCAGCCGCTGCTGCAGCGCGCGGTCGTTGACCTTGTAGACCACACCGTCGATGTCGAACGGCAAGGCGTCGCGCTTCGCACCCACCGCCGCATGAAAAGCCACCAGCCCGTCGGCCCCTGGCACCACCGCGCGCTCGTCACACACCGGCAGGCCCATGGCCGCCAGCGCATCGAGCAGCGCGCTGTGGGTGGCCGGCAGCGCGGCGTTGTCGGCGCCCCAACCGCGCACCTCGCCCAGGCCATAGGCAAAAAAGCTCAGCGGGCGACGCGCGGCGATCGCCGGGTCCAGTTGGCGCACCGCGCCGGCCGCGGCATTGCGCGGGTTCACAAAGGTCTTCTCGTTCTTCGCGCCGTGGGCGATGAGCTCGCGCTGGCGCTCGTTGAGCGCTTCGAAATCGTCGCGGCGGATGTAGACCTCGCCACGCACCTCAAGCACCTCGGCATCCACCCCGCGCAGCCGGCGCGGGATCTGCGCGATGGTGCGGATGTTTTGCGTGACGTCCTCGCCGGTTTCGCCGTCACCACGGGTGGCGGCTTGCGCCAGCAGGCCCTGCTCGTAGCGCAGGTTCATCGCCAGGCCGTCGAACTTCAGCTCGGCGGCGTATTCGACCGGGGGGTCGGTGTCGGTGAGCGCCAGTTCGCGGCGCACCCGCGCATCGAAGGCGATGGCGCCGCTGGCCTCGGTGTCGGTCTCGGTGCGGATCGACAGCATCGGCACCGCGTGACGCACCGGCACGAAGCCGTCGAGCACGCCACCGATCACGCGCTGCGTGGGCGAATCCGGCGTGCGCAGCTCGGGGTGCGTGGCCTCGATCGCCTCGAGCTCCTGGTACAGCCGGTCGTACTCGGCGTCGGGAATGGCCGGCGTGTCGAGCACGTAGTAACTGTGGGCGTGGCGCTGCAGCAGCGCACGCAACTCGGCGGCACGGCGCGCGAGGTCGGGCGTGCTCATCGGACCAGGCCCAGCATCGGGCACGCCACTCAGCTGAACAGCCGGCGCGCCGCGGCCGAGCCGGCCGCCAGATCGCGGCTTTGCAGCGCCTCGTGCAGCCGCACCAGCTCGCCGTCGATGAAGGCGAAGCCCTCGAGCGTGAGAGGCTGGCCGCGGTCGTCGACCACGCCGGCGTCGAGGTCGCGCGCCAGGCCCAACGCACTCGACTGCCAGGCGGCGAACGGTGCCTTGGCGGCGTCGGTCTGGGCCACGTCGAAGCCCAGCGTCAGCTCGCGCAGCGCGGCCTGATTGGGGTCGTCCGACAGCGCGGCTTGCGGATCGAAATTGAGCGTGAGCACCGGCGGCGCATCGTCTTCATCCGACGGCAGCACCAGCCGACCGGGCAGCACGCCCGGCACGAAGCCGTGGTGCGACGCCTGCTGCACCACGTAGCCCACGCTCCAGGCGGTCGAGCGCGCACGCAGCTGCAGCACCATCTGCGCGTCGTGGTCGCCGGCAAAGGCATCGAGTTCGCGCGCTCGAGCAGCCACATCGAGCATGTCCGGAAAGTCGGCCATGGCGCCCACCGCCTCGGAGAAGTCCAGCAGCTTTTGCACGAACTCGGAGTACTCGATCTCGTTGAGCGCGCCGCTGCGGTTGGCCAGTTGCAAGCCGGCTTGCAGCTCGCTGTAGCGCTGCCCGGGCGCGGGCGACTCCCATTCGCCGTCGTCGGTGTTCAGCCCTTCGATGAAGAACGGCTTGCTGCCTGCACGGCGGCTGCCCGGCAGGTGCGACAGCACCGCCTCGCCACTGAGCGGCGACTCCAGCGTGAGCGGCACCACCACATCGATCAGCGCATCGACGCGTGGCAGCACGCGCCGGCGCAGCGAGCGCCCGGCCACCGCGCTGCCGAGCGCGGCGGCGCCCTCGTCCAGACCCGGCGCGATGCGGCCATCGGGGTCTTCGAAGTTCGGCGGCTCGCCGGGCACGGTGTCCTGGGCATCGGCGTGGGACGCATCACCCATCACCGGCTCGCGGTGCTCGGCGCGCGCGTCGGTGGATTCGGGCTTCTTCGGGCTGGCCCGGCGGGCCTGCCATGCGCCATGGGCGACCACGGCGGCGATCACCACGCCGCCCATCGCCGCCAGCGCGAGGGTGAGGTTGGTGCTCATGCGGCCTCCGCCAGGTTGACGGCGGCGGCCATGTCGACCGCCACGATGCGCGAGACGCCTTGTTCCTGCATGGTCACCCCGATGAGTTGCACGGCCATTTCCATGGCGATCTTGTTGTGGCTG
>NCFZ01000192.1 GCA_002281415.1 Burkholderiales bacterium 28-67-8
TGGCGATGGTTCCGGCCGACAGCCATGCCGAGCGCGAGCGGCTGCTGCTGATGGCACGCAAGCTGTATCGCTTCAGCAGCTTGCTGATGATTCCTGCGCTGGGCCTGGGCTTGTGGCTGTGGATCGGCTACTGGGGCACCTACGCCGGTGGCTGGTTGCACGCCAAGCTGTTTCTGGTGGTGCTGGCCGTGGGCTATCACCACATGTGCCGCGCCTTGCTGCGCCGGTTCGAGCAATTCAACAACCAGCGCAGCCACCTGTGGTTTCGGGTCTTCAACGAGGTGCCGGTGCTCTTGTTGATCGCCGTGGTGGTGCTGGTGGTGGTCAAGCCGTTTTGATCGCGCGATAGACCCGCGCCATGGTTCGCCACCCCAGTTCGGCGGTGCCTCTGGCGTGGTTCTACGCAGCGCTGATCGTCTATGCGTCGCTGTATCCCTTTGCAGGCTGGCGCTGGCCCGAACTGTCCCCGTTTGCGTTCCTGACGCTGCCTTGGCCGCGTTACTGGACGTCCTTCGATCTGGTGGCCAATCTGCTGGGCTACTTGCCGCTGGGTTTTCTGGTGTTCACCGCACAGATACGCGCCGGTCGGTCCTCCGTGCGTGCCTGCGTGGGTGCGCTGCTGGCTGGCGCAGGCCTGTCTCTCTCGATGGAGCTGACGCAGAACGGCCTGCCCACGCGCGTGTCGTCGAACGTCGATGTGGCCGTCAATTCCGCGGGCGCCGCCCTGGGGGCCGGGCTGGGTCTGCTGCTGCATGGCGCCGGCCTGCTCGAGCGCTGGCGGCGCTGGCGCGGGCGGTGGTTCGCCGACCGCAGTGCCGGTGGCGTTGCCCTGCTGCTGCTGTGGCCTGCGGGTTTGCTGTTCCCGACGCCGCTGCCTCTGGGCATGGGGCAAGTGCTGTCGCGCTTGCGCGAGGCGGTCGTGCGTGTGCTGATGGACACGCCGGCCGCCGGATGGGGCTCCGCATTCGCCGGCCAGACGGTGGCGCCCGGGTTGCCGCCGGTGGGCGAGTCGCTGGCCATCGCCCTGGGCTTGCTCGCGCCGTGCCTGCTCGCTTCCTCGGTGTGCCGCACCGGCTGGCGCCGCGGCGTGCTGGTGGTGGTCATCGGCGCGTGCGGAGTGGCCGCGACGACGCTGTCGACCGCCCTCAACTTCGGCCCGCAGCACGCGATGGCCTGGTTCACACCGACGGCCGCAGCCGGACTGAGCGTGGGCGGCGTGTCGTCGCTGCTGCTGGTGTGGGTGCCGTGCCGTGCCGCCGCAGCGCTCGGGCTGATGGTGCTGACCGCGCTGATCTCGCTGGTGGCGCAGATGCCGACCGACGCCTATTTCGCCCAGAGCCTGCAAGCCTGGGAGCAGGGCCGATTCATTCGCTTCCACGGCGCAGCGCAGTGGGTGGGCTGGTTCTGGCCTTACGCCACGATGGCCTACTTGCTGGGCCGTGTGGCTGCGCGTGATGCGGTCTGAGGCTCGGCAAACGCGGGCCTCCGCCCGGTGCGCTCCCTAAAATGAAGCCATGAGTTATTACCAGCGACACATCTTCTTCTGTCTAAATCAGCGCGACAACGGCGCCGACGCTTGCAGCGTGCACAACGCGCAGGCGGGCTTCGAGCGTCGAGTCGCACCTGGTCAATGGCCAACCGGTCGAGCGGTTGATGCTGCCGGACTCGGTGGGCCGGTGAGCACCTGCCGCGGCACCGCAGGTGCCATCGAATGCGTGGTGACGCAGCCCGAGGGCACCGCCAAGGGCGTGGCGGTGATCTGCCATCCGCATCCGCTGTTCGGCGGCACGATGGACAACAAGGTGGTGCAAACGCTGTCGCGCGCGCTGCTGCAACTGGGCTGGACGACGGTGCGCTTCAACTTCCGGGGCGTTGGGGCCTCGGGGGGCGTGTGGGACGACGGCATCGGCGAGGTCGATGACGCCTTGGCGGTGATCGCCCAGTACCGCACCGGCTCGCAAGCCTTGCTGCTGGCCGGGTTTTCGTTCGGGGCCTTTGTGGCGGCCGAGGCAGCGTCGCGCCTGCCCGATGGCGAGAAGGCACAGCGGCTGGTGCTGGTCGGCCCCTCGACCCAGAAGCAGAACATTCCCGACGTGCCCGCCGACACGGTGGTCATCCACGGCGAGGCCGACGAGGTCGTGCCGCTGTCGTGCACCTTCGACTGGGCCCGGCCGCAGTCACTGCCGGTGATCGTCTTTCCCGGCGTCGGCCACTTCTTTCACGGGCAACTTGCCTTGCTCAAGCGCGTGGTCGTGGAACAACTGAGCGTGAGTTGCGTCTGATCAGTTCCGGCGCGTTCACTTTGCCGCGGAAAACTGCCCGAAGCGGCCTGGACCGCGACACTTCCATTCAATCGAATTTCTTTCCTGGCTCATCGATGACTTTCTCGTTTCTGCATTTTGCTGTTCGTCCCCTTCGGTTGTTGTCGGGCTGGGTCTTGTCCGGCGCGTTGCTGGGCCTGTGCGCCGTTGCCCATGCGCAGTCGCTGCAGCCGCCCGAGATCGCTGCGCGCAGTTACCTGCTGCTCGACCTCACCAGCAACCAGGTGCTGGCCGAACGCGATGCCGACTCGTCGTCGGACCCGGCGTCGCTGACCAAGCTGATGACCGCGTATGTGGTGTTCACCGCCCTGCACGAGAAGAAGCTGTCGCTCGAACAGACGCTGCCGGTGTCCGCACGCGCTTGGCAGGAGCGCAAGGGCGGGGGCTCGTTGATGTTCATCGACACCACGATGACGCCCACCGTCGACGAGTTGCTGCGCGGGATGATCGTGCAGTCGGGCAACGATGCCTCGGTGGCGCTGGCCGAAGGGGTGGCGGGTGCGCTCGATCCGTTCGTGGCCATGATGAACCGGCAAGCCCAGGCCTGGGGCCTGAAGAACACCGCTTTCAAGAACGTGACGGGTCTCAACGAGCCGGGGCACAAGAGCACTGCGCGTGACCTGGCGGTGATCGCCGGGCACATCATTCGCGACTTCCCGAAGGAGTACGCGTACTACTCGATCAAGGACTTCAGATACAACAACATCTCGCAGCCCAACCGCAACTTGCTGCTGCGCCGCGACCCGAGCGTGGACGGCATGAAGACCGGCTACACCGAGGCGGCGGGCTACTGCCTGATCGCCAGCGCCCAGCGCGAGTTTCCCAACCTTGGCGCCGATGGCAAGAGCGGTGGCCCGCGCCGCCTGTTGAGCGTGGTGCTGAACACGACCTCGAAGGAAGCGCGTGCCGATGAGAGCCAGAAGCTGCTGAACTGGGGGTACTACTCCTTCGAGACCGTGCGTCTGTTCGAAGCGGGCAAGCCGGTGACCACCGGGCCGGTGTGGCAAGGCAAGACCGACAAGGCGTTGCTCGGCGCGTCGGGCGCTGTGTTCGTGACGGTGCCCAAGGGCGAGGCGGGCAAGTTGCAGACCAAGGTCGAGCGTGCCGATCCGTTGCTCGCGCCGATCTCGCGCGGCCAGCGCGTGGGCACCATCAAGGTGGTCACGTCAGCAGGTGCGCCGGTGCTGGAGCTTCCGCTGGTGGCGCTGGATGCGGTCGAGCAGGCCGGGTTCTTTGGCCGGCTGTGGGACACCATCCGTTTGTGGATCAAGTAACCGGAGCATTCGCATGCAAACCATTCCAGACACCCTGTGCTATCTCAACGGTGAGTACACGCCGCTCAACCAGGCCAAGGTCTCGGTGCTGGATCGAGGCTTCATCTTCGGCGACGGCATCTACGAGGTGGTGCCGGTCTACGGGCGGCGCTTGTTCCGTTTTGACGAGCACATGGCGCGACTCGATCGCAGCCTGGCCAAGCTGCGCATCAGCAATCCGCACTCGAAGGCCGAGTGGCTCGAGCGTTGCCGGCGCCTGATCGAGGCCCAGTCCACCGAAGACCAATTGATCTACATCCAGCTCACGCGCGGCGTCGCGGTGCGCGACCACGTGATGCCCACCGACATCACGCCGACGGTGTTCATGATGGTCAGCGCCATGAAGCAGCCCAGCGCCGAGCAGCGGCATCGCGGTGTGGCTTGCGTGACCGCGCGCGATTTCCGGTGGGAGCGCGGCGACATCAAGAGCATCTCGCTGCTGGGCAACGTGCTGGCGCGGCAGATCTCGGCCGACCAGGGCGCGGTCGAGACCATCATGTTTCGCGATGGCTTCCTGACGGAGGCAGCATCGTGCAACGTGTGGGTGGTGCACGAGGGCGCGGTGCTTGGCCCGCCCAAGAGCGAGCACGTGCTCGAAGGCATTCGTTACGAGCTGATCCGCGAGTTGTGCGAGCAAGAGGGTCTGGCCTTCAACCTGCGGCCGATATCCGAAGCCGAGGTGATGGCCGCTGATGAGCTGATGCTCAGCTCGGCGACCAAGGAAGTCCTGCCCGTCACCATGCTGGACGGCGAGCCCGTCGGCCACGGTGCCGGCCGCGGCAAGCCCGGGCCGGCCTACGCCAAGCTCCACGAGGCCTACCAGCGCGCCAAGGTGGCGCAGCTGCTTTGATGGCGCCAAACCACCGGTCTTTGACGCCATGCAGAACATCCCGCCCGAGTCCTCGCTGATCGAATACCCGTCGGCGTTCCCGATCAAGGTGATGGGCGCCAACGTCGAGGGCTTCGCCGATGCGGTCGTGTACATCGCGCGTCAGTTCGACCCCGGCCTCGATGTCGCCTGCGTCGAGTCGCGCCTGAGCAAGGGTGGCAAGTACCTCGGCATCACGGTCACCGTCACCGCGACGAGTCGCGAGCAGCTCGACGACCTGTACCGCGCGATGAGCTCGCATCCGCTCGTCAAGGTGGTCTTGTAGGCACGACCTTTCGCCGATGAGTTCGCCCGTGCTGGTCTACCGCGGCCTCGTGGACATCGAGCCCACCATCGAGGCGATGCAGGCCTTCACGGCGGCTCGCTCGACGGACGGCAGCACCCAGCCAGACGAGATCTGGTTGTGCGAACACCCGCCGGTCTACACGCAGGGGCTGGCTGGCAAGCCGCAGCACCTGCTCGATGCAGGTGCGATCCCGGTGGTGCAGACCAACCGGGGTGGGCAGGTGACGTATCACGGGCCGGGTCAGGTGGTGGCGTATCCGCTCATCGACCTCAAGCGTCTGGGCATCTACGTCAAGGAGTACGTTTACCGGATCGAGCACTGCGTGATCAACACCCTCGGGCATTACGGGGTGACGGGCCACCGCGTGCCGGGCGCACCGGGCATCTATGTGCGGCTCGACGATCCGTTCGGCCACGCGGCGCTGGAGTCGCTGCCGCCGAGTGAGCGGCTGGGCGTTGCGGCCCCCGATCCGTTTCGTGGGTTGGGCAAGATTGCGGCCTTGGGCATCAAGGTGAGCCGGCACTTCAGCTATTACGGCGTGGCGCTGAATGTGGCGATGGATCTGCGGCCTTTCGGGGGCATCAACCCCTGCGGCTATGCCAGTTTGGCGACAGTTGATCTGGCTACACTGGGTGTGCAGGTGGATGTTGCCGACGTTGCATGGCAACTGGGCCAGCGCCTCGCTGATCACCTGACGCCCTGATTCACAGCCCCTTTTCCCGAAAGCCGACGATGTCGTCCGACCCCGTGATCCGTGTTGCTCAGGAGCCGTCTGCGTACGACGCCAGCGCCAAGCAGAAGTCGCAGGCCAAGACTTCGCGCATTCCGATCAAGATCGTGCCCGCCGAGACACTGAAAAAGCCCGACTGGATTCGCGTCAAGGCGGGCTCGCCCAGCACGCGCTTCTACGAGATCAAGAAGATCTTGCGTGAGCACCAGTTGCACACCGTGTGCGAGGAAGCGTCGTGCCCGAACATCGGCGAGTGCTTCGGCAAGGGCACGGCCACCTTCATGATCATGGGCGACAAGGACGATTTGCGCGATGGCGGCGCAGGGCACTTCGTCGAGTGCATCCGCGAAGTGCGCGCCCTCAGCCCGGAAACCCGAATCGAGATCCTGACGCCCGATTTTCGCGGCCGCCTCGACCGCGCGCTCGACATCCTGAAGGCGGCACCGCCCGATGTGATGAACCACAACCTCGAGACCGTGCCTCGTCTTTACAAAGAGGCGCGCCCGGGTTCGGATTACCAGTTCAGCCTGAACCTGCTCAAGCAGTTCAAGGCCTTCGCGCCCGACGTCCCCACAAAGAGTGGGCTGATGGTCGGTTTGGGTGAGACCGATGAGGAAATCCTGCAGGCCATGCGGGACATGCGAGCACACGACATCGACATGCTGACCCTCGGTCAGTACCTCGCACCGAGTGGCCATCACCTGCCGGTGCGCCGCTATGTGCATCCGGACACCTTTCGCATGTTCGAGGCAGAAGCGCTGAAGATGGGCTTCACCCACGCGGCGGTTGGCGCGATGGTGCGCAGCAGCTATCACGCTGATCAGCAAGCCCACGCTGCGGGCGTGGCCGACACGCTGTAGGGTTGGCGCGATGGGCGCTATCGGAGGCGTCCGGGTGACTGGAAAGAAGCGCCACATGATGAGAGCGATGAGCCTGCCGGCTTTTTGCGTCTGGTTCACCACGTTCGGCCTCGCGCTCCTGGCTGGCTGCTCGCCTGCCCTCGACTGGCGTGAACTCACCGTGGAAGGCAGCGGGGCGAGCGCCTTGTTCCCGTGCCGCCCTGAAAACCGCGTGAGGCGAGTGAATCTGGCGGGCACGGCGGTGCAGATGCATTTGGCGTCGTGTAGCGCGGGCGGATCCAACTTCGCGTTGAGCCACCTCGACGCCGGTGATGTGGTGAAGGCGGGGCAGGTGTTGCAGCAATTGCAGTCGCTCACTGCGGCCAACTTGGGTGGCACGCCGATCGTGATCGGCCCGTGTAACGTGCCTGGCATGACGCCCAGCCCGCTGGCAAGGCGGTTGGCAGTCAAGGGCAAACGCGACGACGGCGCCACGCTCGAGGCTGAGGCGATTTATTTTTCTCGCGGGTCGGTCGTGTACCAGGCCACGCTGGTGGGCGGCCACCTTGACAGGGACGCGGCGGACACGTTCTTCGCTTCGATCAAAACCGAGTAGCGCCCGGCTTTCGTCCGCCGACGAGCATGGTCGCTCGTTACCGGCCACCGGTTGAGTTTTTGCAACGCGGTCTGAATGCACTCGTCGAGAGGCCGTCGCGGTGCCCTGAAGTGCCGATAATGACCCCCCATGCTTGGAATGTTGATCATTGCTCACGCGCCTTTGGCTTCTGCACTGAAGTCGGTCGCGCAGCACACCTTCCCTGATTGCGCCGTGACCGTGGAGACGCTTGACGTTTCGCCGCACGTCTCAGTCGAACAGGTCGAGTCCGACGGCCGGGAGTTGCTGGCGCAGATCTCTGCACGTGAGGTGCTGATACTCACCGACGTTTTCGGCGCCACCCCTTGCAACATCGCCCAACGGCTGGCGGCCGAATGTGACAGC
>NCFZ01000013.1 GCA_002281415.1 Burkholderiales bacterium 28-67-8
AGATGCAGCTTGAGCCCAGGATCATCGAGGAATCTGCGGAGCGCAAGGTCTACGAAAGATTCGTTCCGCTGGGCGTTGTGGCGGCGATCGGACCGTGGAATTTTCCGCTGCTGCTGCTGGTTGCGAAGATCGCGCCCGCCTTGCTGACCGGAAACACCGTGATCGTCAAGCCCGCGCCTACGACGCCTCTAGCGGTTGTTCGCCTCGGCGAACTAGTCAAGGACGTTGTGCCAGCCGGGGTCATCAACATCATCGTCGATGACAATGATCTGGGAGACGTCCTGAGCGGTCATTCCGGCGTCGCCAAGGTTTCGTTCACGGGGTCGACTGTCACCGGCAGGAAGGTGATGGCCAGCGCCGCCAATACGCTCAAGCGTCTGACCCTCGAGCTTGGCGGCAACGATCCCGCCATCGTTTTGGACGATGCCGATCCAAAGGCCATCGGCCGCCGGTTGTTCGAGCAGGCGATGACCAATTCGGGGCAGGTCTGTGTTGCGATCAAACGGCTGTATGTGCCCAGGTCGCTTTGCGACGAGATCTGCGACGAGCTAGTCGCGCACGCCGAAGCGGCCATCGTCGGCGACGGCCGAAAGCCCAGATTGGCACGCACCTGTGACAACCCGACGCCCGTGGCCAGAACGGCGCTGTATACCAGGTAGCTCGAGTAGGTTTCCAGGGCTGCTGCCGGCCCGAGCGTGCTGACCAGGTCGATGTCACGCACAAAGTGCCACAGGGCATTGCCCACGCCTGCGGCCATGAAGGTGGCAAAGAACATGCGCAGGCGCTGGTGGTTGCGAAACAGCTTGAAGAAGGTCGGCACGAAGAAAAGATCGACCAGCAACTCCTTGAAGTAATAGTGGAACCGGTTGAAGTAATCCATCAAGGTGCGCGACTCGAGCGGGCGCCATGAGCCACGCGGCAGCCGGTAGCCCGCCAGCCGCGCGATGCCGATGAACAGGTGCGCCCACATGGCCACCTGCAGCGATAACTTGGCCGTTGACAGGATCAGAGCAGCCCAGCAAATCGGCAGCGGGTGAGGCTGACCGCCGACAAACGCATCGAGCGCCTGACCGAGCCGCGGGATCTGCAAGGTGTCGTTGAACAGCCAGACCAAGGCGTCCCGCAGGGCGAACAGCACGTTGGCCCACAGCAGCAGCTTGACGCCCTTGAGCTGGGTGACGGCCAGCTCTGTGGGTGTTTTGGAAAGTGACTTCCGCAAGAAGGCGGCGCCCTTGCCGAACGGGAGATAGCCCGGGCTCCAGAACGGTCGAAGTGTGCCCAGTTGCAGCAAAGGCGGGTTGGGGTCGCGCGATCGCTGATCGACGATCGCGTAGGGCAAGAACCAGATGTACGGCGTCAGCACGAACACGGCCGACCAGAGCATCACGCGGGGCAGACCGCCGACCACATCCAGGCTTGCCACGCCGCACAGGCAGGCTTCGAGCGTCAGCAGCGTCACCAGCGGACGGCGCGCCAGCACCGACTGCGGTTGCAGACGAACCCACTGCAGCGCCACCACCGAACCGAGCAGCACCAGCAGCAGCCCTCCGAGGGCCAGCGCCACCGCCGCCCCTTGCGAAAGCTGCTCCTGGTGCAGGGCGGCGCTGATCCTGTCGAGCGTGTCGTTGCCGCCGAGCCCGGTGTCGAGAAAAGCCATCAGCCAGGTCGTTGAAAAAAGGATGGCCGCGCGCGAATTCGTCCAGATGACCGCCGACATCGCCGCGGCGACCAGCAGCACGGCCTGCCAAGTGCCGAGATGCCCCGCGATCGCCACCACCGAAATCACCGCGATGGCCACACTACCGAGCGGCGTGTGTGCGCGCTCGATGAACGCCTCGCGCTCGTCGATGGCCAGAAAGCGGCGCAGGGCGCTGGTGTCCGGGGATCTGCTGGCGCCGGCTGCAGACGGCGTCATGCGGCCTGCGCTTCGAGCCAGCCGCGCAGCGCGCGCCTGTCGACCTTGCCATTGGCGTTGATCGGCATGTCCGCCAGAGCGATCACCCGGCTCGGCAGCATGTAGGCCGGAAGTCGCAACCGCAGTGCGGCGACCACACCCGCCTCATCGACCCGCGCCGCGCCGACGAAGCTGACGATGCCTGCGGCCAGCCCGTCGTTGATCGGCCAGGCCACCGCGCTGGCCAGCGCGTGGCCGCTGACCTCGCGCAAATGGGCGTCGATCTCCTCGAGTTCGACCCGGTGGCCCATGACCTTGACCTGGTTGTCGATGCGGCCCAGGCAATGAAAGCGCCCGCTGGCATCGCGCATGCCGAGGTCTCCCGAGCGGTACCAGCGTTGGCCGTTGATCGTCGGAAACCGCGCCGCGGTGAGCTCTGGCGATCCCAGATAACCCTGCGCGAGCTGAACGCCAGAGATCGCCAGCTCGCCGGGCGATCCGTCGGGCAGCGGCTGGTCATGCTCATCGATGACCATGATTTCGTGGTTCGCAAACGGCACACCGATGGCAATGACATCGCGTCCCGGCGAAAGCGGCACAGGCGTCGTCACCGGCTGCGAAGTGCAAAAGACGGTGGTCTCGGTGGGACCGTAGAGCGTGGCGATGGCGCCGTTCGGTGCGGCGATCTGCCAGGCCTTGACGATGCTCTCGGGCACCGGTTCGCCTCCGAAAATCGTCAAGCGCAGATCGGGCAGGCTGGCTGGCGCCAGCGCCTTGATCTGGCGCAGCATGCCGGCCAGCGAAGGCACCGAGGTCCACAGCGTCAGGCGCGACTCGCGGGCGAATTTGACGGCGCCCATCACCTTGGCGGCGGGCAGGATGTGCAGCGAAGCGCCCACCTCCCAGGTGGAGAACATGTTGTGCACCGAGATGTCGAAGCTCAGCTCGCACGTCTCGAGGGCGCGGTCGCTGCTCGTCAGGCTGAATGTCTCGACCATCGTCGACACGAAGTGCCGGGCCGCCGCCACGCTGATCATCACGCCCTTGGGCACGCCGGTCGTCCCCGAGGTGAAGATGATGTAGGCCGTGTCGGATTCGGCCATGGGTTCCGGCGCCGAAGGCGTGACCCTGTCGAGCGACGCCATGTCGATGATTTCAACGTGGTCGGCCCGGGCTTCGATCGGCTTCGTTCCGGTGTGGATGACCAGCGCAGGGCACCGAGACAGCACCCGCTCGCTGAGCAGCAGCGCGCCTGCGTCGTCGGTGACGATGGCCGAGAAGCTGCATTGCTCGAGCAGGTTCAGCAGCCGTTCTTCCGGCAGCTTCAGACCGAGCGGAACGTAGGTCGCACCCGACCAGCACGCGCCCAGCATGGCCACACAGGCATCCACACTGCGTGAGGCCATGATCCCGACGCGCGGGGGCTGCCCGTCATGCGTCGGGCCGGTCATGTGGCTGGCCAGGCAGTTGCCGATTCGGGCCGCCTGCTCGGCCAACTCGCCATAGGTCAGCGAGCGGCCCTGACAGGCGACGGCGAGCGCGTCGGGGGTGCTCAGGGCATGACGGTGGACGGCGGCGGCGAGGTTGAAATTCGGCTTCATTTCGATGTGCGCCAGTGACGCCATGAATGTGGTTTGTGAGCGCTCTTGCGGCGCTTGGGGCCACCCGGGGCGGGAGATTCTGGACGTGTTTGCCGGCTGGATGCTGCCCCGGCGTCGATGACGTGACCACTCTGCACCGTGACCGGGGTCATGCCAGTTCGCCGAGCGGTCGCAGCATTTTCACCGAGCCGCCGCCGGCGCAGCGGTTGGTGATCGCTCGATCCCCGAATGGGCACCTGACGAACCCGCTCCGGCAGGCTCCAGGGCCGCACGAGCCAGGCCGTCGACCCGGGTAGTAAACTGCGCGCCCTTCCTCCTGGACCCCCCCCACTGGCCACCATGTTGCACGGGTCACCCAGCCCGGGCGTTGCCGGTTCGGAACTCACCCGCCTTCTGGCCTGCTTTGCGGGCAACCCCCCGGCCGACGTGCGCCCGGCCTTTGCCGAGCGTCTGGGCCACTGGCTCAAGTGGACCGATGCGGCCTTGCTGTCTGCGGCGTTGAACAACAGCCCGGCGGCGGCAGCCCCGAGCCGCGCGGTCGCGCTGGGTGCCGAGCAGGCCGACTTCCAGCGCGTGCGCGCCACGCTCGAGGCGTCCATCGCCGCCGGCCCGCGCGAGGCCACCTCGGGTGCGATCGACTTCGCCCCGTACCGGCGCCACTGCATAGATCAGCAGCAGGCGATGGAAGCGGCCATCGGCGCGCTGCGCCAGCGGCTGCGCGATGCGCTGTCGCGGCGTTCGCTCGCGCTGGCGCGACTGGCCGCCATCGACGCCGTGATGGACCAGACGCTGGCCGCGCGTGAACGCGGCCTGCTGGGCCTGGTGCCGCTGCGGCTGCAATCGCACTTCGAGCAACTGCAGCGCGCCGCGCCGGGCGACACCGCCTGGACGGGCACGTTGCGTGACGACATGGACCGCGTGTTGCGGGCCGAACTGGCGCACCGGCTGCTGCCGGCCCAGGGCCTGCTCGACGCATTGAACACCCACCCAACGACATGAACCGATCACGCCATCACGCCGCCTTCACCGTGGGCCTGCTCGCCATCGTCTGGGTGGGGGCCGGGTACGTGCCGGGCAACCCGCTGGCGCTGGCGCTGGTGGCGCTGATCGGTGGCTTCTTCGTGATGGGGGCGATGGAGTTGCGTCGCTTCCAGCAGGCCACCAGCGGTCTGGCGCAAGTGCTCGCCGCCACGACCGAAGCGCCGGGCGATCTGGGCGCCTGGCTGGCCCGCTTGCCCGCCGGCTTGCAAAACGCCGTTCGGCTGCGCGTGGAAGGCGAGCGCGTTGCACTGCCCGGCCCGGCGCTCACGCCCTATGTGACGGGCTTGCTGGTGCTGCTGGGCATGCTGGGCACGTTCCTGGGCATGGTCGTCACGCTGCGCGGCACGGGCATCGCGCTGGAAAACGCCACCGACGTCGAAGCCATCCGCGCCTCGCTGGCCGCGCCCGTCAAGGGGCTGGGGCTGGCGTTTGGCACCTCGGTGGCCGGCGTGGCGGCCTCAGCGATGCTGGGGCTGATGTCGGCGCTGTCGCGGCGCGAGCGGCAGCGCTGCGCACAGCAGCTCGACGCGCGCATCGCCACGACCTTGCGGGTGTTTTCGCGCGCCCACCAGCGCGAGGAATCGCTGCGCCTGATGAGCGCGCAGGCCGAGGCGCTGCCCGCGCTGGTCACGCAGATGCACGCGCTGGTCATGCAAATGGAACGCCAGGGTCAGGCGCTGCAAGACCGGTTGCTGGCCAGCCAGGCGCAGTTCCAGGGCGAGGCGCAGCGCGCCTACACGGGGCTGGCCGAGTCGGTCGACCGCTCGCTCAAGACCAGCCTGAGCGAGAGCGCGCGGCTCGCCGGTGCAACGATCGAGCCGGCCGTGGCCTCGACGATGGCCGGCCTGGCGCGCGAGAGCGCCACGCTGCACGAGGCCCTGAGCGCCGCCGTGCAACGCCAGCTCGACGGCGTGACGGCGCGCCTCGACACCACCACCACCACGCTGGCCGAGCGCTGGCAGGCGGCGCTGGCCGACCAGCAGCGCCACAGCCAGTCGGTCACGCAAGGCCTGCACGACGGCCTGGAGCGCTTTGCGCAGACCTTCGAGCAGCGCTCGGCGAGCCTGCTCGACGGCATGGCCGCGCGCATGGACCATGGCGCCGTGCAGTGGGCCGAGGCCTGGGGCGAGGCGCTGGCGCAGCAGCGGCTGGGCCACGAGGCGCTCACGCAGCACGCGCGCGATGCGCTGGGCGCCAGCGTCGCCGGCTTCGAGCAGCACAGCACCGCGCTGCTGCGCAGCGTGGCCGAGGCGCACACCGCCATGGACGCCGCTGCCACCACGCGCGAGCTCGAGCGCATGGGCGCGTTTCACGACGGCCTGGCCACGATCACCGCGACGCTGCAGCGCCAGGCCGAGCGCGATGGCGCGGCTGCGGCCGAGCGCCAGCAGCGCATCTGCACGACGCTCGAGCACACCGCGCAGGCCATCACCGCGCAGGCCGAGGCGCACGCCCGCGCCACCATCGGCGAGATCACGCAGCTGGTGGAAGCGGCATCGCAAGCGCCGCGCGCCGCTGCCCAGGTCATCGGCGAGCTGCGCAGCGCGCTCAGCGACAGCCTGGTGCGCGACAACGCGGCGCTCGACGAGCGCAACCGCCTGATGGCCACGCTGGGCGGCCTGCTCGACGCGGTCAACCACGCCAGCACCGAGCAGCGCAGCGCGATCGACGCGCTGGTGCACGCCACCACCGACGTGCTCGACCGCGCGGGCGCGCGCTTCGCGCACACGGTCGAGGCCGAGTCGCGCACGCTGCAAAGCGTGGCCGCGCAGGTCACCGGCAGCGCGGCCGAGGTGGCCAGCCTGGGCGAGGGCTTCGGTCTGGCGGTGCAGCTGTTCAGCCGCGCCAGCGAGCAGCTGATGGCGCAGCTGCAGCGCATCGAGTCGGCGCTGGGCCACTCGATGGCGCGCAGCGATGAGCAGCTGGCGTACTACGTGGCGCAAGCGCGCGAAATCATCGACCTGACGCTGGGCTCGCAAAAGCAGATCGTCGACGACTTGCAGCAGCTGGCCAGGACGTCTGCGGGCACCTCGGGCGTGACCGGCGCGGCATGACGACGCACGACGAGTTCGACGACGGCGGCGAAGCCGGCGCTGCGCCCGTGTGGGCCGTGTTCGGCGACCTGATGGCCGGGCTGCTGGGTGCGTTCGTGCTGATCCTGGTGTGCGCGGTGGGCTTGCAGCTCGATCTGGCCCAGCGGCTCAAGACCGAGGTGCAGCAGCGTCAGGTCGAAGCGCAGCGTCTTGCGGCACTGGAGCGCGCGCTGGCCGGCCCGCTGGCGGCCGGGCGCGTGACGCTCGCCAACGGGCGCATCGGCATCAGCGGCAGCGTGCTGTTCGCGCTCAACTCGGCCGAGCTGCAGCCCGAAGGCCGCCAGCTGCTCAAGACCCTGGCCGGCCCGCTGGCCGTCTATCTGGCCGTGCGTGACGACGTGCTGATGGTCAGCGGCTTCACAGACGATCGCCAGATGCGCGACGGCGGCGGCGCGAAGTTCGCCGACAACTGGGAGCTGTCAGCCCAGCGCGCCCTGACCGTGACGCGTGCGCTGATCGACGACGGCGTACCCCCGTCGGCGGTGTTCGCCGCGGCGTTCGGCGCCGAGCGGCCGGTGGCCTCGAACGCCGACGCCGCCGGCCGTGCGCTCAACCGGCGTGTCGAGATGGCGCCCACGCCGCGGCCCAATGCGACGCCCGCCAAGCCCGCATGAGCCAGCTCGACGCTGCAGTGAGCGTTGGCGCGGTCGCCGTGGCCGGGCAGGGCGCTGTCGATCCGTGGGTGGCGCTCGAGGCCGGTCGTGCGAGTGGCGCGGCACAGGCCGATCCGGTGGGGTTTGCCGTCATCGAGGCGCTGGCTCGCCGCGCCGCCGCGCAGCAGGGCGAAGCGCGCGAGCTGCTGATGCGCCGGGTGGACGCGCTGCTGGCGCGGCACGCCGCGCTACCGGACGCCGCGGCTGCGCCTGTAGCTGCTGTGGTCAGTGCCGCGTACAGCGAGCCCGCAGCACACCGCGGTGCGCTGGGCGCGCTGTCCGAACTGATCGACCGGCTCGGCCGCCTGAGCGCATCGCCCGGCCAGACGCTGTCGTCGCCCGCCGGTTCGCCGCGCCAGGCGGATGCGCCCCGGTCGGCATCGTTGTCGGCGATGGCGCCCCCCGCATCCTTGAAGTCGGTGACGGCGTTCAAGGGCACCTGGACGCGGCTGCGCGCGGACCAGCGATTGCGCGAGGCCTTGGCCCAGGTGCCCGCCATGGCCGGGCCGCTGAACTCATCGCACCTCGTGAACCGCGCACTGCAAACGATGCGCGACGTGTCGCCCGAGTACCTCGATGCCTTCATGTCGCACATCGACACGCTGCTGTGGCTCGAGCAGGCCAGCGGCGCGGGCGATCTCACGCCGGCGCGTGCGACAGCTCTCGAGCCCAGGCGCCGAGCCGCCACGCGCTCGCGCAAGGCCTGAACCCATCACCCGCAGTCCCATCGCCGCAAGGCACTTGCTTTTCTGATCCAAGACCACGAGCCACGCCATGAGCACCTTGCCCCCCTGTCCCCAATGCCAATCCGACCTGACCTACGAGGACGGCACGCAACTCGTCTGCCCCGAGTGCGGCCACGAGTGGTCTGCCGAGGCTGCGGCCGCCGTGGTGGATGAGGTGCGCGTGGTGCGCGATGCGCATGGCGCCGAGCTGAAGGACGGCGACAGCGTCACCGTCATCAAGGACCTGAAGGTCAAAGGCTCGTCGCTGGTGGTGAAGGTGGGCACCAAGGTCAAGAACATTCGCCTCGCCGAAGGCGATCACGACATCGACTGCAAGATCGACGGCGTGGGTGCCATGGGGCTGAAGTCGGAGTTCGTGAAGAAGGCCTGATCCCAGCCCGGGCCGCACCCGGTCGCGCTCGGAGGCGGCCTTACCGCTGCAGCCAGACGATGGCACCCAGCGCCACCACGGCCACGCCCAGGTGGAACACGCTCCACCACACAAAACGCCGGCGCAGCTTGTGGGGTGGCAGCGTCGAGATCAGGAACAAGCGCCCGTCGACGGGTGCTCTCACGATGTGCGAGTCGCCGATGTTGCGGATCTCGCGGTGTTCTTTTTCGACCATGCGGGTGGCCAGGCGTCGGGCCAGCTCCCACTCGTGCATGTCGATCTCGCCGTTGCCGTCGAGGTCGAAGCGGCGCTTGAGTTCGACCGGGTCTTGCTTCCAGGCGCCCAGCAAGGCGCCCACGTCCTCGCTGACGCTGAGCGCCGCGTGTGCGCCGCCCAGCGTGCGCAACTCGCCCAGCACGTAGATCACGCTGCCGCGCAGCAAGAACTCCTCGACGTGCTTGTCGTCGCCGTGGCAGGTGGTGCGGCTTTGCGGCGCGATCACCTCCGCACCGTCAGGGTCGATGCGGCACACGCCGCTGCCGTCGGAGATCTCGAAGGTGACGTTGCTCGAGCCATGGTCGGTCTCCTGCCAGTCGCCGTCGCCCCCGCTCCTCGAGTAGCTGCGGTAGCGGTACCAGATGCACGCCACGCCGCTGAACGGGGTGACGATCATCTCGCTGACGGCGCCGCTGGCGTGCCCGACCAGCTCCACGTAACCCTGGGCGGCCGCGCCGATGCGCGAGGTGGCGATGTCTGCGATCGCCCGCGCGCGCTTGTAGGTCGCGGCCCAGGCCACAAAGCCCAGGGCCGAGATCAGCCCCAGACCGGTCAGCTGGCCCGACGCCCGGCCCACCAGCAAGGCAAACGCCAGCAGGCCCAGATAGCCCGCCGAGGTCAGGAACTGACGCAGGCGGTCGCGCAGATCGGCGCGGTCGGGCAGGCCCAGAAAGCCGGGTAGCTCCACGGCACTCAGGCGCCGAAGCGCTGACCGATGTCGACGTCCTTGAGCTCTTCGGCCGTGAACTGCAGCAGCTCGAAGCGCTTGAACTTGAACCAGCGCGCGATCAGCAGCTCAGGAAACTCCTCGATGCGCACGTTGTTGATGTTCACGCTCTCGTTGTAGAACTCGCGCCGGTCGGCGATCGCGTTCTCGAGCCCGCTGATGCGCGACTGCAGGTGCAAGAACTGCTCGTTGGCCTTCAGCTCGGGATACGACTCGACCAGCGCGAGCAGGTTGCCCAGACCGCTGCGCAGTGCGCCCTCGGCGGCACCCAGCGCGCCCATGTTCTGCGTCACGCGGGCGTCGGCCACCCTGGCGCGTGCCTGGATCACCTTTTCGAGCGTGGTCTGCTCGTGCTGCATGTACTGCTTGCAGGTGTCGACCAGCTTGGGCAACTCGTCGTGGCGCTGCTTGAGCAGCACGTCGATGTTGGCCCAGGCCTTGGACACTGCGTTCTTCACGCTCACCAGGCTGTTGTAGAGACTGACCGCGAACACACCCGCGACCGCCACCGCGATCCAGATCATCAAACTCATCGACGTTCTCCTTGGGGGGGTGTCGGGATTCTCACTGAGCCGGCCTCGGCATTCGATGTGGCTGCTGTTCCAACCGGGAGAGTGCAGTTCAGCGCCATGCGCACGTTGAGGATGCGCTGCACCAGCGGGTGTTGCACCTTTCTTTCGGTGCCGATGGCGAAGAACTGTTCAGTGACGCCCTGGCACGGGCCGACCCGCTTCACCGCGTAGCGGGTCTCCAGTTCGTCGTGAACCATCTCCACCGCCGGGAATACGCCCATGCCGCTGGCGCCGAAGGTCTTGAGCAGCGCGCTGTCATCGAACTCGCCAACGATCCGGGGCCGAACGCCTTGCTTCTCGAACCACTGATCGAGCAGCGAGCGCACCGCCACTCGAGGCGTGGGCAGGATCACCGGAACCTTGGCCAGCGACTGTGGAAACCCACGCTTTGCCAGGGCCGCCAGTTCGGGCGATGCGTACCAGGCCAGCGCAGACGCACCCAGCGAGTGGCTGTAGACCTTGACGTTCGCATTGGTGGGGGCCGAGCGGTCGGTCAGCACCAGGTCGAGCCGGTGCAAGGCCAGGTCGGCCAGCAGTTCCGAAATCTCTCCCTCGTGGCACAGCAATCGAAGGTGGGGTTCGTTCATCACCGGCTGCATCAGGCTGCGCACGACCAGTTTGGGCAGACCGTTCGACACGCCCACGGCCAGCCGAGCGCTCGGTGCGCTGACGGCATCACGCACGAATGCCGGCAGCTGCTCGCCGAGCGAGAAGATCTGGTCTGCCTGTTGCATGGCCGCCACGCCGGCTTCCGTCAGCACCAGCCCGCGCCCCGCCGGCTTGAGCAGCTCGTAGCCCAGCGAGCGCTCCAGTTCACGCACCTGGGTGCTGACCGTTTGCACCGCCATGTCCAGCCGGGCTGCGGCGCGGGAGATGCCGCCTTCCTTGCCGACGACCCAGAAGTAGTACAGGTGGCGATAGCTGAAGCTCAGACTCATGTTCAGGTTTTACAGAACTGTCGATGAAGAAGTATCTGCTTTGTCGGTGGATCTGTCGGGCCTATGGTCGCACCGTGTTCCAACCACGAGGGTTCGCGATGCAGGTGTCTTTCACATCTCGGGGGGCCGAAGGCGACAAGTTGCATGATCAGGTCGTGCAACGGGTCGAATTCGCGATGCGGCGCATGACATGGCTGGTGCCCAAAGCCACGGTTGAGCTGGCCGACATCAATGGGTCTGACGGGGGTGTCGACAAGCGCTGCCTGGTCGAGATCAAGACCCAACAGGCCGGCACGGTCGTGGTCACCTCGATCGCACGGGACTGGCGTGCCGCGCTGGACAACGCCTTGGCCAGCGCCATGAGCGCGCTGCGAGCCGGTGGCCAGGAACGACCCCAGCCGGGGCGATGAATGAGTCAGCTGTCAACGTCCATGACGGGAGCCTCTGAGTTGAAGTCCTGACCCGAACCCCCTTCCACCTTGGCGTCAACCCGTTCGGTCCTTGCAGACCGAGAGGGTTGACGGTTTTTTTGGTGGGGCGCAAGCGCCCACAGCCAGCGCGATCCGGCAGCCCTGTCGGCGTTTATGCGGCCGCTGACATCGGTACTCGGTGCGCCTCAGGGCCGCGCCGGCAGGGCAAGACCAGCCAGAAGGTGCTGCCCGAACCGGGCGTGCTGCGCACCCCCACCGAGCCGCCCTGGGCTTCGACCACCACGCGTGCCAGCGCCAGTTCCATGCCGGTGCCCTGGTAGGCCTTGGTGTTGCCTTCGCTGAGCTGCTGGAATTGCTTGAACAGCTTGGGCAGATCGGCTTCGGCGATGCCGATGCCGTTGTCTTCGACCTCGATGCGCAGGCACCCGACGGCCTCCGGGCGGGCCCGGATCGTCACCCGACCTTCCTTGGGCGTGAACTTGATCGCGTTCGACAAGTAGCACGAGACCACCTGCTTCAAGCGCATGGGGTCAATGATCAATTCGGCCAGGGCCTCATCCACTTCGGTGACGACCTCGACATGCATTTTCTCGGCGTCATCGTTCTGGATGGCGACCACCTCGGCGAGCAGATCCGGCAGTCGAACCAGCGTCGGGCTGAACTCGATCCTGCCGGCCTCAGCCTGGGCAAAGTCCAGCACGGTCTCGATCAGTTGCAGCAGCTGCTTGCCACTGGTGCTGATCTGAGCCAGAAAGGTCTTGAACTTGGGGGACTCCGGACTCACGGCGCCTGCCTCGAGCAACGCGGCAAAGCCGATCACCGCATTGAGCGGCGTTCGCATCTCATGGGACATGTTGGTGAGGAACGTGCCTTTCAGCCGGTTCATCTCGAGGAGTTGCCGGTTCTCGGCTTCGAGCTCCACGGTGCGCAGGCGGCTCAACTCGGCTTCTTTCAATGACGTGATGTCGGTCATCACCCACAGCGATTCGTCCTGCGCGGCCGACAGCAGCGCGCCGCTCAGGTCGATCCAGATCTTGCGGCCGTCCTTGCGCTGCATCTGCAGCTGCGCGCGGTAGCGCTCCCCCCGGTGCAGGTATGGGTAGGCCGACGCGCCCAGCGCCCGGTGGCTTTCGTCGTCGACATGGAGGATGCGCGACGGCTGGTTGACCAGTTCGGAGTGCCCATAGCCAAAGAGGTGCTCCAGACCGCGGTTGGCCCACACCGCCGTGCGCCCGCGCAACTTGACGATACCGATGAGGTCGTTGTCGAGCAGGGCGCTTTGCTCCCGCACGCTGCTTTCGAGGTCGAGCTCCAGCAACTTGCGCTGCGTGATGTCGCTGCGGACCGACACGTAGCGGTGGATGTGACCGGCGCCGTCGCTCAGGGGAATGATCGTGCTGTCCACCCAGTAGGTCGTGCCATCCTTGGCCCGGTTGCAGATATCGCCCCGCCACGGCGCCCCCGACGCGATGCACCGCCACATCTCGGCAAAGAACGCGTGCGGGTGATGCCCTGAATTGATCAGCCGGTGGTTGGCCCCGATGAGCTCGCCGCGGCTGAACTGGCTGATCGCGCAAAAGGCGTCGTTGGTCTCGATGATCGTTCCGCTCGTGTCGGTGATGGACACGATGAACTGGCTGCGCACCGCTTCGAGCAGCCCGTCGGCCTCGCGTTGGGCACGGGAATGCTCGTCGAGCGCACGCCGCGCCCAGCGGCGCGCCTCGAGGCCTTTCACGGCGGCCGTGCCCAGGTGGCACAGGATGTCGCGCTGCTGGGCCGTCAGCAGCCGGGGCTGGCGGTCCATGACGCACAGGGTGCCGACATTCGAGCCGTCGTCCAGATGCAAGGGCACGCCGGCGTAAAAGCGGATGCCGGGCGCCCCCACGACGAGCGGGTTGTCCGAAAAACGCGGATCGAGCGCAGCGTCAGGCACCTCGAACAGCGACTCGCCCAGCACCGCGTGCGAACAAAAGGCCACGTCGCGATCGGTCTGCGTCACGCCCTCGAGACCCACGTTGGCCTTGAACCACTGCCGATCGGCATCGATCAGGCTGATCAGCGCGATCGGCGTGCCGCACACGAGCGAGGCGGTTTGCACGAGCGCATCGAACTGCGCTTCGGGCGCGCTGTCGAGCACATTGAGCGCGCGCAGCGCTTCGAGGCTGCGGACTTCGTCGTCTCGGGGTCTCGCGATCTGCATTCAGGCGGTCCTTGAGGTCACTGGGCCGGTCAAATCCCGCACGAAGGGCAGGCCTTTGACGCATTCTGGACCGATCTTGTGTCAGGTCCGGCCGGCCGTCAGTGGGACAGGACGCCGCCCCTTGAAATGCACCAGCACGACAGCGCTCAACAGCGCCGCGAAGTAGCACCACACCGAGATGAACCACACCGAGTACACGAGGTAAGCCGCGAAGAATGACAGCAACGCCAGCGCTCCAAAGGCGCGCACGGTGCGGTGGCTGGAAATCAGCGGGCTGATGCTCGTGGACACCAGGTACGACAGCATCGTCAGGGGCCCGAGATCGGCGCTTGAGACGTATTCGATGTGCTGCGAGTGAACCTGCGCCACGACGCCGTATTCGGACATCGACAGCAGCAGCCATGAGCTCACCGCGAGGCCGAGCAGCGCGCAGCCGAACACGGCTTGCTGGCGCGGCCGGCGGGGCTCGATGAGCAGCACGGCCAGCGGCACGTACACCGGCCAGAACAGGTGCGAGAAGAACGAGAAGGCGTAGGTCATGGCCACGCCGAGTTGCGGCGCATCGTGGCTCACGCTGAGCCACAGCAGACCTTCGATGAATTGCTGAAGTGCAAACAGCGCCGGGATCGCCGCGAAGGCCCGTTCGCCGCGACCGTGCGCGGCGCGCCAGCTCAGCGCACCGATCCCGAGCAGCAGCGTGCCGACCGAAAAACTGGCTTGCGCCGAAAAGCACATGGGAGCACCTCGATCGATTCACCCACACCCGGATGCGCACGCCCGTGCGCCTTACCGTCACCGCCACCGGCTACAGGCATTGTGGGCGCCAGACCAGTCGCGATCCGCGCGCGCTCACGAATCACCAGCGCCATCGTGGCGCCCGCGACGGCGCTGTGCAGTGAGAGGTCTCAATGGCCACGAACAGCGGCACCCGCAAGGCCATTGACGGCACTCAGCGCCCAGCGCCCCGCGCGACCGACACTGGGTTTCATGACGAGGAGGGTGGGGATGAGGATTCGCGTCGTTGGGGCACTCAGTGGGTGGCGGGCGCTGGTCGGGCTGTGCTGCGCTGTGGCGATCGCGTTGCCTTGCCTGGCCGAGCCGGCGCCACGGCACGCGCCACGCGCCGGCAACGCACCGCCGCAGCACCTGCCTCGCGCCGGCCATCCGCCGTCGCCGGCCTGGCGTGGCGACATCGCGCGGTTTCACGAACACGACTGGGGTGTGTGGCGCGGCGGGCGCTGGGCCCATCAGCGTCACGACGGGCGGCTGGGCTGGTGGTGGGTGGTCGGAGGCGTGTGGTACTTCTACCCCTCGCCGGCCTATCCCTACCCGAACCCGTGGGAGCCGCCTCCACCGGTCATGTTGATGCCGCCCGCCGGCGTGGCGCTGTCGCCACCGCCCACGCAGTACTGGTACTTCTGCGAAGCGGCGCAGGGCTACTACCCCTACGTCGCCACGTGCCCCGGCGGCTGGAAACCGGTGGCGGCCGAGCCGGCCCCGTCACCCAGCGCCCCCGGACCGTGATGAAGACCTGGCCTTCAACGTCTTTGGCACGCACGGCAGACCGGGCGCGGCTGGCCGCGGTGCTCGCCGCAGCGTGCTGGCTGTTGCTGGCCTGCGCCGAGATGCCCAGCGGGCCGGCGGTCGCGGTGATGCCCGGGCCCGCCAAGCCGTTCGATGTGTTCGTGCAGGACGATCAGTTGTGCCGCGGCTGGGCCTCGCACGCGATCGGCTTGCCCGGGCATGACGCCGCGGCCGAACAGGTGCTCAAGTCGACCGCTGCCGGGGCCGTGATCGGCGCGATTGCTGGCGCAGCGATGGGCGGCGATCGCGGTGTCGGGAGCGGTGCGGCCATGGGCACGGTCATGGGCGCCACCGCGGGGATCGGCCAGAGCAACTACACGGCCGCGAACGCGCAGCGCCGCTACGACGTCGCCTACCAGCAGTGCATGTATTCGCGGGGCAATGCCATCTCGGGCGGCGGCTACGGGGCCTACGGCTGGACGCCGCCGCCTGCCATGCCGCCACCGCCGCCACCATCCGTCAGGAAATGACCTGCGGCTGCGGCGGCCGTGCCCCAGGGCAACCTCAGGATTTCGGGTAGCTCGCGAACACGCTCGAGTGCCCGCCGAGGTCGATCAGGAGCACGTCGTACGGGTCTTCGCGGCCGTTGGCTTCCATGCCCGGCGATCCCGGCGGCATGCTCGGCACCGCCAGCCCGATGGCCACGGGCTTGAGCCCCAGCAGCCGCTTGACCTCGGCCGCCGGCACGCGGCCTTCGAGCACATAGCCGCCCACGCTGGCCGTGTGGCAGCTGCCGAAGGCGTCGGGCATGCCCAGGCGCTTGCGCGCCACCGTGGTGTCTTCGACCGGATTGACTTCGACCACGAACCCGGCCGACTTCATGTGCTCGACCCACGCGCCGCAGCAGCCGCAAGACGGGTTCTTGAATACCTTGACCGGGGGCAGCGACGGCGCGGCCAGGAGCGGCAGCGTGGTGCAGCCAGCCACTGCGGCCAGCGCCTCAAGCAGGTTTCTGCGCTTCATGGGGGGTCTCACTTTCAAGGGGGTGGTGGCCCGGCAGCGACAAGCCGCGCAGCCGACGGAGAAGTCATTGTTGACCCGGTGCCGGTGTCCGCACCTGCTGTGGCTCAAGGACGCGTTCGAAGCGGGTCGGGTTCAAAACACCGCGTGGTCGCCTCGATCGGGCGCGACCTTGCCGCTCACCACGCCGGCGTAGAAGTCGAACAGCGTGTCGGTGCCCGTCGACGGCGTGGCGGCTGCGTCGTAGCGGCCCGTGGCGCTGTCGAGAACCAGCATCGATTCGGTGGCGTAGTAGCGGCCGATGCGCGCAAGCTCGGCCTTGGCCGCCAGCGCGGGCACGAGCCGACCGCCGAAGCCGAGCACCGCGATGATGGCGTCGAGCAGGCCCACGGGCACTTGCTTGAAGCGCGCGGGCTGCCCGAGCAGCGCAAACAGGCGCTCGCCTTGCTGACGCGGCGTGATCGCCTCGCCCGGCCCGCCGATGGGCAGCACGCGGTTGTGGCGGCTGGCATCGCTCAGGCAGTCGGCCAGGAAGGCCCCCAGATCGGCGTCACTGATGGGCTTGCACGCCGTGAGCGTGCCGTCGCCGAACACCAGAAACGGCTTGCCCTGCCGGACGCGCTCGATCTGGCCCGACAGCGATTTGAAGAAGGCGGTCGGTCGCACGATCGAGTAGGTCAGGCCGGATTCGATGAGGGCTTTTTCGAACGCCAGCTTGGCGTGCTGAAAGGCGAGCAGCGGCTTTTGCACGCAGATGGCCGACAGCAGCACCATGTGCGTCACGCCGGCTTGGCGTGCGGCGGCCAGCGCGTTGAGGTGCGCCTGGTGGTCGATCGCCCAGGCGTCGCGCGGCGCGCCGGTGCGCGAGGCCAGACACGACACCAGCGCGTCGAAGCGCTCGCCGCGAAAGCCGTCGCGCGACAGCGATGCCGCATCGCTCACATCCCCGAAGCGCACCGTGGCGCCGGCGAGCAGCCGCGCGCTGTCATCGGGCGCGAGCGCACCCTGGACCCCGGCGCGGGGGCGCACGAAGCACACCACTTCATGCCCGCGCTGCACCAGCGCACGCACCGTGGCGCGGCCGATGGTACCGGTCGCGCCGAGCACGAACACACGCTGCGGCGACAGGTTCGCAGTGGTCGGGGAAGCGTCAGCAGCGAGGGTGGGGGCCTGTGTCATGGATCGGCATCCGAGTGTGGCGGGCATCTTATCGACCCACCCGGGTCTCGATCCGAGGGGCTGCGTGGTCAGGCGCGGTGTGAGTCGGCACGCCGGATGTGCGCCTGCGCAGGGGCGCCTACGTCAAATGGCGTATGGCCCAGGGCTTTTCGTTTCAGGACACTTCGCCACTTTGAGGATTGGCAGCGATCTTCGCGAAGGTGAAACCCATGAAGAAAATCTTGTGCATCGGACTGGCGGCCTGGCTGCTGAGCGGCTGCGGCGAGATCGCCTACAAGCGCGGCGCGTCGCCCGTCGATCTGGAAGTGGCCCGCAAGGCGTGCCGTGCCAGCGGCGACGAAAAGTCGGCCGACAAGTGCCTCGAAGACCAGGGCTGGGTGATCCGCAAGCCTGACGACATGGACCTGTTCGCCAGCGTCGCGCCGAGCAACGATGCTCGCATCCCGGCGGCCGATGTGGCCAAGGTGCCTGGCGCACCGGTGCCGGCCGGCGCAGGCCTCGCGGCCCAGCCCGGCGCTGCCAAACCCGCGTCAGGCCAGACAGCGGCCACCGTGGCCGTCGCGGTTGCGCCGCCGCCAGCGCCGCCCGGCCCGCTCGACGTCTACACCGTGGGTTCGTGGTGGAAGATCGGCGCCGGCCGGGAGTCGCTTGAAGCGGACATGGGTGCGTGCGTCAAGGACCTGGGCGATGCCCACCGGCCCGACGCCAAGATGCGGCAGGTCACGCGCGGCCTCGTCGTGTGCCTGCACGACAAGGGCTGGAAGGCCTTGCTGGAAAAGTAGCCTCCGCTGTGTACGGCGGGCTCGGCCCGGGCTCAGGCCTGAGGGCGTGGACGCTGGCGGGTGAGCCGTTTCCTGATCTGGTGCAGCGCGCTGTAGCGGCCCGGCACCGGCAGCGGCAGCAGGTGATTCCAGGGTTTTGCCGCAATCAGGTGCCGATCCAGCGCCGAGTGGATCAGCGCGAGCTGCACCCCGCCGATGAGCTTTTGCCGTGACGCCAGGCGCGCCATGACCGCCGCATCGGGCTGCTCGACGCCGAAGCGTTGCAGGTAGGTCAGCATGGCGTGCAGCGACGCTGCGGCCAGCTCGTTGTCGAGCCGCTCGATCAGGCGGGTCCAGTCGAGCTGACGCCCTCTGGCGCTCAGCAGGTACACGGCGTCGAACATCGACGCGATGAAGCTCGGGTGGATCTGGCGATCGGCCAGATCGTTGAACCATGACGACGCGATGTAGGCCAGCTGCAGCTCGGCCGCCAGACGCCGCACCGGCTGGTCGTGGTAACTCGAGGGCACCGACCACGACCGCGCCATCGGCGCGCTGAACAGCGTGCCCGCAGCCAGCGGCGAGTCGGCGCCGAACAGCTCGGTGTGCAGCTCGATGACCGAGCCCCGGCTGCGGTGCTCCAGCGGAACGCCGTGCTGCTGCCCCTTGCCGGGCTCGAAGGCCAGCCGCTCGTGGCCGCGCTCCATCAAGGCAGCTTCCACTGCGGCGTAGTCGGCCGCCGGGATCAGCACGTCGATGTCGGCCATCGGGCGCAGGTGCTCTTGCGGATACCACTGCTCGCTGACCGAGATGCCCTTGAGCAGGACCACTTCGACGCCCAGGCGCCCGCAGGCCTCGACGATCTCCAGCGTGGTGTCGACCAGGCGGCCGTGCCGCACCCGGGCCGTGAGGTCGGCGCTCAGCAGCGCCGAGCGCTGTGCGGGCGTCGACCGCGCACGGCCCACGTCGCCCAACGCGTCATGCAGCAAAGGCCCCAGCCCGCCATCAAGGACCCATTGCAACTGACGCTCGACGCCACCGTCACCGGGCCCGTGCGCACTCCCGAGCCCCTCCAGCGGCGCACCGGTCGCGGCGTGCTCGAGCAGCTGCCCCACCACGGGCCGCGTCGGATGGGCCGGCGGTGGCACTCGCTCGCTCGAGCCGTCCTTCTGAAATTCCATGACTCTGTGCGCCGGTTGTCTGATTCGCTGCACAGGCTATCGAGGTCAGTCGTCATGAAGTTGCGCACGTGCAATTTCCTGTGGCTCATGCAGAAAGAAACTCGCAGCGGCATCCGACGGCGGCCGCTTCGGGCCACCCGGCGATGACGAGAAAGGCACACCATGAGCACACCACCCTCGGACAACGACACACTCATGTTTCGGGAGGTCAACGGGGAAATCCTGGTACTCGACAACCGCTCCAGCCAGATTCACCAGTTGAACGGCACGGCGAGCTTCATCTGGCAGGCGTACCGCCAGAGCAGCTCTGAGCAGGACATCGCCGATGCATTCGCAGCCGCCTTCCATGTCGATGAGGAAACAGCCCGATCTGACGTTGCGAATACTGTGCAACGGTTGCGCCTTCTCAATCTCGTGCGGTAGGGCGGGTCTTAGCCTGATTCCTCCCATTTCACGGAATCAAGGAAACGACATGACACCACTACCTGATCCTCAACACGACTCATCGCGCCGTGCCTTCGTGACCCGGGCTGCTTACATCGCGCCGGCAATCCTGACCTTGGCGGCTGCGCCTTCCTACGCGAAGGCGGGCTCCGAGAAGCCGGTTGACTCGTCCACCGACTCCGGGACAACACCCCAGGCGGCCACGGTCCGTCACCGCCGGCACCGGCCGCGGCCGACTGCGCCTGTCGGCGGGGGCAGTTCCACGCCACCCGTTTGACAGTCGAAGCCCGTTGCGCCCGACGCACAGGGTTCCCGTGCGTCGGGCGTGTTGCATGGACGGCTACAGCACATGAACACCACGAACGCGACACCTGCACCACCGGTTCGAGCCGTGCACGCCATGTCGTTCCTGATGCTGGATCGGCATGTGCGCATTGCCTGTCAGGATGCCTGGTGGGCCGGCGTTGTGCGGGCCAACTACGCGGCACTGCTGTCGCCGGATTGCGCGCGGGCACCCGATCTTGAATTCAAGATCGGCGGACAGGCCGATTCGCAGCAGCACACGCTGTGGCAGCGCGGTCGAGGCAGCCTTGTCGAGTCGCACGCCAGCTTGCTGCTGTTTCGCCTTGAAAAGGCGGTGACGGTGGGGCTGCAAAGGCTGCGCCCGGATCTGTACTTCCTGCACGCCGCGGCCCTGACGCGTGGGGGTCAGGCCTGTTTGCTGGTCGGCGAATCGGGCCACGGCAAGTCGACCACCGCCTGGGGCTTGTTGCACCACGGCTTCGATTACCTCAGCGACGAGCTCGGCCCCATCGAACTGTCGACGCTGCAGGTGCACCCTTATGCCCACGCGCTGTGCATGAAGCGGCCGCCGCCCGCGGGCTATGCGTTGCCGGCGTCCGGCACCATCGATCTCGGCCAGACGTTGCACGTGCCGGTGAACGCCATGCCCGCCCATGCTGCCGACCCCTGCGAGTTGGGTGCCGTGATCTTCGTGCGCCACGACCGCACCTTGCAGTCGCCACGCTGGCGCGAGGTGGGCGCCGCCGAGGCGAGTGCGCGTCTGTACGCGCAGGCGCTCAACGCGCTGGCCCATCCGGGGCGCGGCGTGGATGCGGTGGTCGACGTGGCGCAGCGCGTGCCTTGCCACGCGCTCGACACGGCCGATCTGGGCGCGAGTTGCGAGTTGCTGCGCGATCGCCTGTCAGCACCGGCATCCCACGCCCGCCGGAATCCGTCAGCGCTGCAGGTCGCTTGACGCCTCGCCGAGCCGGCCGGCCCGGAAGTCGGCCACCGCCTGCGCGATTTCCTGCTGGGTGTTCATGACGAACGGACCGTGCTGCGCAATTGGCTCGCCCAGCGGCTGCCCGGCGATCAGCAGCAAGTGGGCATCGCCGTCGGACTCGATCACCACGCCGTCGGCCTCGGCGTCGTTGGCCAGGATGGCCATGCGCTGTGCGGGCACCGACTGTCCGGCGATCGTTACCGCACCGCGGTAGACATAGACAAACGCGTTGTGGCCGGGTGGCAGCGTCTGCTCGAAGCGCGAGCCCGCGGTCAGGTTCACATCCACAAACAGCGGCGCCGTGACGTCGCGCGTGACGGCACCGCTCACGCCGTGGCTGGTGCCGGCGATCACCGTGACGGCCGCGCCCCCGGGCGTGACGAACTTCGGCAACTCGTCGGCCTTGAAGTCGCGGTACCAGGGCGCGTTCATCTTGTCGCGGGCGGCGAGATTCAGCCACAGCTGAAAGCCCTCCATGCGGCCATCCTGCTGCTGCGGGATCTCGGAATGGATGACGCCGCGCCCGGCGGTCATCCACTGCATGCCACCGTTGTCGAGCAGGCCTTCGTGGCCGGCGCTGTCGCGGTGCAGCATGCGCCCGGCAATCATGTAGGTGATGGTCTCGAAGCCACGGTGCGGGTGGTCGGGAAAGCCGGCGATGTAGTCATCGGGGTCGTCGCTGCCGAAGGCGTCGAGCATCAGGTACGGGTCGAGCCGGCGCTGCAGGTCTTGCGTGAGCACCCGCGTGAGCTTGACGCCGGCGCCATCCGAAGTGGCGTGGCCGGCGATGAGCCGCTCGATGCGGCGCGGGTGGTCAATGCGGGGGGCGTCCATGGCGTGTACCTGATGTGATGTTGGAGGGGCAGGGCAAGTGGCCGGACCTTGCGATCAGGCCAGCGCAGCGTCCAGGTCGGCTGCGGCCTGGGCAAAGCCGCGGGTGGCGGCTTCGGGGCCCATCGCCAGACCCTCAGCGTAGATGAACTTCACGTCGATCATGCCCAGAAAGCCGAGCACGCTCTTGAGGTACGGCACCTGCGAGTCGTTGGCGGTGTCGCGGTACAGGCCGCCACGGGCGAGCGCCACGTAGACGGTCTTGCCCGTGAGCAGGCCTTCGGGGCCGTTGGCCGTGTAGCGAAAGGTCACCCCGGCGCGGGCGATCGCGTCGATCCACGTCTTGAGCTGCACCGGCACGCCAAAGTTGTACATGGGCACGCCCAGCACCAGCGTGTCGTGCGCCTGCACTTCGGCGATCAGCGCGTCGTCGAGCGCCACGCGCGCGGCCTGCTCCGCGCTGCGCTGGTCGGCCGGGGTGAACAACGCGCCGAGCGCCGCCTCGTCGAGCACCGGGTGCGGCGTGACGGCCAGATCGCGCAGCGTGAGCTGGGCTTCGGGGTGGGCGGCGCGCAGGCGGGCGATGACGCTGTCGGCCACACGGGTCGAATTGGCGCCTTCGCGGCGGGCACTGGCGTTGATTTGCAGGATCTTCATGTGGGCTTCCCTGGGGGTTGGAAAAGGAGTGGATGAACTCTATGAACAACCAATTGGCCTGAGAAGTCCGTCAAATGGATATGATTGTTGCCGTGGCGGAACAATATGCGTCGGATGTCGACCCCAACGAGCTGCTGATCTTTGCCCGCGTGGCCGAGCTCGGCAGCTTCAGCCGCGCGGCCGAACAGCTGCGGCTGCCCAAATCCACCGTCTCGCGCCGGCTGGCCGCGCTGGAGTCGCGTGTGGGCGAGCGGTTGCTGCTGCGCACCACCCGGCGCCAGACGCTGACCGAATTCGGAACCCTGCTGCTCGAGCACGCGCAGCAGGTCGCGGCCGAAGTGGCTGCGGTGACGGCACTGAGCGAGCACCGGCAGGCCGCGCCCGGCGGACGGCTGCGCGTGTCGATGCCCAGCGACTTCGCCAACTTGCTGCTGGCCGATGCGCTGGCCGCCTTCGTGGGCCGCTACCCCGGCATCGCGCTGGAGCTGGACCTGTCGCCCCGGCGGGTCGATCTGCTCGGCGAGGGCTTCGATCTGGCGGTGCGCATGG